>NZ_JAQISV010000059.1:0-34280 GCF_048569675.1 Geodermatophilus sp. CPCC 206100 | reverse complement strand
CGCCGTGCGGCCGGCCGACCGCGCGGCCGAGCGTCCCGCCGACCGCGCCCGGGGCGCCGCCCCCGAGGGCGCGCCCCGCCGCGGGGGCCGGCGCGGGGCGATCGTCGGGCGCACGGTGGCCGGCCTGCTCTCCGCCGTCCTGCTCGCCGGCTCCGGCTGGGGCTGGTACCTCGGCCAGGTGGCCGAGGCCACGGTCAACCGCACCGACGCCATCCCGGCCTCCGGCAACGAGGAGACCGGGCAGGCGCCGGAGGCGATGAACCTGCTCCTGGTCGGCAACGACAGCCGGGCGGACCTCACCCCCGAGCAGCTCGCCGAGTTCCGGGCCGGCGAGGACTCCGGCATCAACACCGACACGATGATCCTGGTGCACATCCCCGCCGACGGGTCGCGGGCCTCGTTCGTCTCGTTCCCGCGCGACTCCTACGTGGAGATCCCCGGATACGGCTGGGACAAGCTCAACGCCGCCTACGCCTACGGCTACGCCGACACCCCCGAGGAGTCCCCGATGGAGCAGCGGCAGGCCGGTGGGGCGCAGCTGCTCGTGCAGACGATCAGCTCGCTGACCGGCCTGCAGATCGACCACTACGCCGAGGTGGACCTGCTCGGGTTCTTCAACCTCAGCTCCGTCGTCGGCGGCGTCGACGTCAACCTCTGCGAGGCCGTCGACGACTCGCGCTGGTCGGGTGCGGTCTTCCCGGCCGGCCAGCAGACCATCAGCGGCGCCGACGCGCTCAAGTTCGTCCGCCAGCGCCACGGCCTGCCGCGCGGGGACTTCGACCGGATCGTCCGTCAGCAGGTCTTCATCGCCGGCGTGCTGCGCAAGATGATCTCCGACGACGTCCTGCTCGACCTGGGCCGGCAGCGGGAGCTGGTCGAGGCCGCCTCGCAGTCGCTGACCGTGGACAACGGCCTGGACCTGTTCCAGCTGGCCGAGCAGATGCAGTCGGTGACCGCCGGCAGCATCGAGTTCCAGACCATCCCCTACGTCGGCACCGACCGCGACGAGCAGGACCGGTCGATCATCCGGCTGGAGGACGAGGACACCCTCCACGACTTCTTCGCCCAGCTGTCGGCCGAGCCCGAGGCACCCGCGGAGGCCGAGGCCCCGGCGGCGCCCGCGACGGTCGCGCCGGCGCAGGTCACGGTCGACGTGTTCAACGGCTCCGGGATCCCCGGGCTGGCCGCCGACGCGGCCGCCGACCTGGGGACCGGCGGGTTCGTCGTCGCGGCCACCGGCAACGCCGACGCCACGGACTACGAGCAGACCGTCATCCGGCACGCCGCGGGCGACGAGGCGATGGCCGCCACGCTGGCCGGCGCCATCCCCGGCGCCGTCGTGGAGGCCAGCGACGACCCCACGTCCGGCACCGTGCAGCTGGTGCTCGGCTCCGACTTCAACGGGGTCGGCCAGGCCGTCACGCCGGCGGCCCCCGCCGCGCCGGTGGAGGGCGAGGACGCCCGCACCGCCGCGGACACCACCTGCATCAACTGACCGACCGCGGAGGGCACCTCCGCCGACCGCACGCCCCACACGGACCCGCCGGCCTGCCAGCCGGCGGGTCCGTCGTCGTCTGCGGACACGCTCCGGGCGGCCTCGTGCGCCCAGCGAGGCGCCAGGCGCAGCAGCGGCCCCAGCCGCACCGGACAGACAGCCCGCCGCATGACCCCAGGGGCTGAGCGAGGCTCGTGTGACGGGACGGGCGGACGCGCCGGATGAGAGACGGTCGCCGCCGTTTCGCGCGAAGAACCGGTCCCGACCCGCCGATAGTCTCTTCTTGCACTTGATTCGTCACCTTGCGTAATGACACCGAGTGCCCGTCGCCGGGGCCGCGCGGATCTGCCCGCCGGACCACGCCGACGCCCGCACCCACGTCCAGAGAAGGAGGCGCGTCCGCGTGACGGCAGTCCTCGAGCGCCCGGCGCCGGTCGCGGCACCGCCGGCCCCCGCCCGCGTCAGGGCCCCCGAGCGGCCGGACCGAGGCGTCCGGATCGAGATCCAGGCGCTGCGGGCCCTGGCGGTCTCCCTGGTCGTCGTCTACCACGTGACGCCGCTGGACCTGCCCGGTGGTTTCGTCGGCGTCGACGTCTTCTTCGTGGTCTCGGGCTTCCTCATCACCGGCCACCTCATGCGCGAGGTCGAACGCACCGGCCGGATCCGGCTGGCCCAGTTCTGGGCCCGGCGTGCCCGCCGGCTCCTGCCGGCCGCCCTGCTCGTGCTGCTGGTCAGCGCCGTGGCCACGTTCCTCGTCGTCCCGACGACCCTGTGGCAGCAGTTCCTCCGCGAGCTGGGCAGCTCCGCGCTCTACGTCGAGAACTGGCTGCTCGCCGGTGACGCCGTCGACTACCTCGCGGCGCACAACACCGCCTCGCCGGCGCAGCACTACTGGTCCCTGTCGACCGAGGAGCAGTTCTACCTCGCCTGGCCGCTGCTGATCCTGGGCGCCACCGGCCTCGCGGTCCGCACCGGGCTGCGCCGCCGCCGGCTCGCGGTCGCCGGCCTGCTCGGGGCCCTCACCCTGGCCTCCTTCGCGTACTCCCTCTGGGCCACCACTCACTCCGCCCCCACCGCCTACTTCGCCACCCCGGCCCGGGCGTGGGAGTTCGGAGCCGGCGCCCTGCTCGCGGTGCTGGCCGCCGCCGCCCCCACCGGCCGTGAGCGGCTGCGCCGCGCGGTCTCCTGGGCCGGCTTCGGCGCGATCGCCTACGCGGCCCTCCAGTACGACGGGACGACGCCGTTCCCCGGCACCGCCGCGCTGCTGCCGGTCCTCGGCACCGTCGCCGTGATCTGGGCCGGCGCGCCCTCGGGTGACTGGAGCCCGACCAAGGTGGCCGACTTCGGCCCGGTCCGCTTCCTCAGCGACATCTCCTACTCGGCCTACCTGTGGCACTGGCCGGTGATCGTGCTGCTGCCCTTCGCCCTCGGCCACCCCCTGGGCACGCGGTCGCAGGTCGGCGTCGTCGTCGTCACCATCGCCGCGGCGTGGGCGACCAAGGTGGTCGTCGAGGACCCGGTGCGCAGCGGCCGCTTCCTCACCGCCCGCCCACCCCGGGTCACCTACGTCGCCACGGCCCTCGCCACCGGGGCGGTCGTGGCCGTGGCGGCGACCGGGTCGTCCTACGTCGACGTGCAGGTCGACCGGGCCCGCGCCGCATCGGTCGAGCTGGTGGGGACGTCCTGCTTCGGTGCGGCGGCGATGGACCCGGCCAACGACTGCGCCGACCCGAACCGCGTGACCGAGACGATCAGCCCCGTCTTCGCCTCCAGCGACCGCTCGGCGGGTACCGAGTGCCTGTTCCCGAACGAGTCGACCGAGGTGGACCCCTGCACCGTCGAGCAGCCCGGCGCCGACCGGAAGGTCGCGCTGATCGGTGACTCGCACGCGGCCTCCTGGTGGGAGGCCGTCTCCGGGGCGGCCGCGGAGCGCGGGTGGTCCTTCGACGCCTACCTCCACGCGGGGTGCCCGGTGCTGTCGACCGACCGGTTCACCGGCCCGGGCATGTCCGCGGACCAGCCGGGGACCTGCCGGACGTGGAGCGAGGAGGTGATCGCCGAGGTCGCCGCTGACCCCGAGGTCACCACCGTGTTCACGTCCTACCGCGCCGACGTCTACAAGTTCCTGGGCACGGGTGGTCGCCTCCGGAACGAGTGGTCGGCGTCCGTGGTCCGGGCCGCCCTGCAGCCGCTGGTGGACGCCGGCAAGCAGGTCGTCGTCCTCCGCGCGGTGCCCTCCACGAACGGGGTCAGCCCGGACGAGGTGCTCGCCGACCTCGGTGTGAACGTGCCGAACTGCATCGCCACCGCGGGTCAGGACGACGACCCGTGCGCCGGCCCGCGGGACGAGCGCCTCACGCCGGACTGGATCGCCGAGGGCGTCCGGGGCATGCCCGGCGTCCGGGTGGTCGACCTCTCCGACCGCTTCTGCGACGCGCAGCTGTGCCACACGGTGGTCGGCGGAACCGTCGTCTACTGGGACAGCAACCACATGTCCCGGACCTTCTCGGCCACCCTCGCCGGGCCCCTCGGGGAGGAACTGGACAGAATGCGCGGGTGACGCCTGCCGATCTGCTCGCCGCGGCCCTGCGCCGCGACCCCGCCGCTCCCCTGGTCACCTACTACGACGACGCGACCGGGGGGCGCGTGGAGCTCTCGGCCACCACGCTGGCCAACTGGGTGGCGAAGACCGCCAACCTGCTCCAGGACGAGTTCGACGTGACGGCCGGCAGCACGGTGGCGGTGGCCCTGCCGGTGCACTGGCAGACGGCGGCCGTGCTGCTGGCCGTGTGGAGCTGCGGCGCGGGCGTCCTGGACACCGCCGCCGAGGACGACGACCGGCTCGCCGGCGCCGACGTCGTGCTGGCCGACCAGGACCGGCTGCCGCCCCTGGAGGAGCAGGACCTGCCCGAGCTGCTGGGCCTGTCCCTGCACCCCCTCGGCGCGGGCATGGCCGGGTACGCCGGGCCGGCCCGGGACTTCGCGCTCGAGGTCCGGGCCCACGGCGACGTCTTCACCCCCTGGCAGCCGCCGGACCCGGCCGCCCCGGGCCTCCTGCTCGGCGGTCTGGAGCTGACGCTCGGCGGGCTGGCGGACGCGGCCGGCGAGCTGGCCGGCCGGCTCGGCATCGCCGCCGGGGACCGCGTCCTGGTGGACGAGCTGGTCGCGACCGAGGCCGGTCCGGTGGCGTGGCTGCTGGCCCCGCTGGCAGCCGGCGCCTCCCTCGTGCTGGTCCGGTCCGCCGACCCCGCGACACTGCCCGCGCGGGCGGCCGCCGAGCGGGTCACCGCTACGCTCGGGCGCACGATCGACGGCATCCGGGAGCTGGGCCGCCCCGCCTGAGAGACGGCCGGTCGGCGGGCCCCGGCAGGGACGGGGTGGGAGCGGCGTGACCTTCTCGGTCCTGGGCCGCGACCGGGTCACCGGCGACCTGGGCATCGCCGTCTCCTCGTGCATCCTGGCCGTCGGCCGGGCCGTGCCGAGCGCGCGGCCGGGGGTCGGCGTGGTCGCCGTCCAGGCCCGCAGCCGGCGGGGGCTCGGCCCCTCGCTGCTGGCGGACCTGGCGGCCGGGGCGACCCCGGCGCGGCTGGTCCGGGCGGCGGCGCACGCCGCCGAGGACGTGGACCGGCAGATCGCCGTCCTCGCTCCCGGCGGCGCCGTGGCGGCCCACACCGGCCGCGGCTCGCTGCCGGTCAGCGGCCACCTCCTCGGCGACGGGATGAGCGTCCAGGGCAACACGCTGGCCTCCCCCGACGTGCTGCCGGCGATGGCCGGCGCCTGGGCGGCCGCCGGCGGCGACCTCGCCGACCGCCTGCTCGCCGCGCTCAGCGCCGGGCAGGACGCCGGCGGCGACGTCCGCGGCCGCCAGTCCGCCGCGCTCCTGGTCGTCAGCGGCACGCCGGCCACCGAGGAGGACGACGGCGTCCGGGTGGACCTGCGGGTGGACGACTCCGCCGACCCGGTCGCGCAGCTGCGGATGCTGCGCAACCTGCAGCGGGCCTATGACGAGCGCGACTACGAGCACCTGGCCCTGTTCGCCCCGGAGGGCGCCCGGGACCTCTACGCCGCCCTCGCCGCCTCCCGGCGCGGCGACCGCGCCGCCGCCCGTGCCGCGCTGGAGGCGATGCGGGCGCGGCCGGGCTGGGCGGCCTGGCTGGCGGCGATGGCCGGGGACGCCCGGATGGCCGGGGTGTCCCGGCTGCTGGACGCGCCGGTGCCCGACGTCAGCCGGTGAGGACCGCCGCGCCCACGCACAGGGCCCAGACCAGGCCGAGCACCAGCAGCCCGCGGTCGCGCAGCACCAGGTCCTCGGGCGCGCCCGCGTCACCGCGGTCGACGTCGACCGCGTAGCGCAGCATGGCCAGGACGAAGGGGGCGATGGAGATCGTCGTCCAGGGGATGCCGTCGTCGGCCCGCATCTCGAACGCCCACAGGCTGTACGCGGTGCACGCGACGCCGGCCGACAGGCTCCACACGAACCGCAGGTAGCTCGCCGAGTACGCGCGCAGGCTCCGGCGGGTCTCCGCCTGCTCCCCCAGCGCCACCAGCTCGGCGTAGCGCTTGCCCGCCACCATGAACAGCGCCCCGAAGGCGGACACGAGGATGAACCACTGCGAGACCGCGATCCCCGCGGCGGCGCCGCCCGCGACCCCGCGCAGCACGAAGCCGGAGGCCACGGCGGCGAGGTCGATGACCGGCTGGTCCTTGAGCCAGAAGCTGTAGGCCAGCGAGATGGCGACGTAGGCGGCCAGCACGGCGGCCAGCTGCCAGCGGCTGAGCAGCGCGGCGCCGGTGAGCGCGACGACGAGCAGGAGCACCCCCGCGGTGGCCGCCACCGGCACCGGCACCACCCCGGCGGCCACCGGGCGGAACCGCTTGCGCGGGTGCCGGCGGTCCTGCTCGAGGTCGCGGACGTCGTTGAGCAGGTAGATGCCGCTGGCGGCCAGGCAGAACGCGAGGAACGCGAGCGCGGCGGCGCCGGCGACCGACGGCTGCAGCACGGTGCCCGAGGCCAGCGGAACGGCGAGGACCAGCACGTTCTTCGTCCACTGGCGCGGGCGCATGGTGCCGAGCACCCCGCGGAGGACCCCACCGCCGCCCGCGCGCGCGACGTCCTCGGCCGGGGGCGCGACCGGCGCGGGCACCTCGGCGAGCGGGGGGACGTCGGCCACGACGTTGTCGGCGAACACCGCCCGCAGGGTGGCGTTCCGCCGTTCGTCGTCCACGTCCATCCGACCTCCTCCGGCCTCCCGGCCACTGCGCAGGGGCGGCCCGCCGGAGGTGGGTCCCCCCGGCGAGCCGCCCGCCTGTTGTCTAGTGGACGGCAGCAGCCGCCGCGAAACAACCCCCGGTCAGGGGACCGGGGGCCCGGCCCACCCGGCCGTGACGACGCGCTGCGGGGTCAGGTCGTACCCGCGCTCCGCGAAGGGGACGTCGAAGCGGAGCACCTGCACCTGGCGGACCGCCGGGTCCCCGGGGAGGACAACCCCCAGCTCGGTGACCGACGACGTGCGCTGCACGGGGGCGAACAGGCCGCCCCGGAAGACCGACCAGGTGTTGTCGGTCAGGCCGTCGACGGGGGGACCCGGGCGCCAGAGGACCCCGTACTCCGCGGGCTCGGTGATGCCCTCCCGGATCACCGGCTGACGCTGGCAGGGGAAGAGGAAGGAGAACTGCCAGGCGACGGCGACGGCGGCGTCCGCGGGCAGGTACTCCGACAGCCCGACCCACGGCACCACCGACGGCCCGGTGAACGCCAGCCACCCGCCCGGCCCGCCGCTGCGGTCCTCGGCCACCAGGCGGAACAGCTCGGCGCCGGTCCCGGCCGCGCCGGGATCGAGGACGAAGGTCCGCCAGCGCGGCGCGTCCAGCTCGTCGGTGAGCAGCTGCTCGGCCAGGACGTCCCCGTCGGCGCCGGCGTACTGCACCCGCAGCTCGTTGCCCCCGGTGAGGCGCCCGGCGGCCAGCACGGCCAGTTCCTCGCCGTCCGCGGTCGACGGGACGGCGAACCACGGCGTGCCCTGCTCGCCGGTCCCGTCCTCGGCACCGCCGTCGGGCAGGCTGCCCCAGACGTAGCGCGCGACCCCCGATCCCGGCTCGGCCGGTGGCGGGCCCGGCTCGAACCAGCCGCCGCCGGCGACGAACTCCGCCGGCCCTGGCGCCTCCGGCGCGGCGGGGGCGGGCTCCAACGGCCGGGCCGCGGACAGGTCCAGGACGTCGATCCCGCCGGCCGCACCGCAGTCGCGGGCCCCCGGGTCGCGGAGCGAGTCGGCCCACGGCGACCAGCCGGTGTCGAGGGTGCGCAGGGTCGCCAGGCCGAAGCTCCCGAGCAGGTGGCCCACCGAGGTGAGGAGGAACACCACGACCAGCACCGGCACGGCGACCGGCCAGCCGGACCCGGTGCGCCGCACCCGCCCGACCAGGCGGACGGCCAGCAGCACCACGACGGCGACGACCGCCCACGGCAGCAGGCTGCCCAGCACCACCGGGCCGAGGAACGGCGGCTCGTCGGCGTGCGGCATCCCCGGCAGCCAGGTGTAGGGCCAGCTGTTCGGTCCGCGCAGCGCCAGCGCGGCGACCACGACCGCCGACCCGATCGCCAGCAGCGGGGTCACCGGGCCGGTCCCCCCGGGCGCCAGGCGGCGGACCAGGACGGGGACCGACACCAGGAACAGCGCCAGGAAGAGCGGGCCGAGCCCGGCGAGGGCGCCGAAGTGGTGCGTCCACTTGCTCGGGGTCAGCCACAGCAGGAGCAGCGCGGCGGCCAGCGAGTGCCCGGCGAGCAGCAGCGGAGCCGGCAGGCGCACGCCCCCGGCCCGGGCGGCGACCGCCACCAGGAAGAACCACAGCAGGGCCGCGATGCCGGCGAGGACCGCCGCGCGGCGGGCGTAGGAGCCCATCGGGATCCCCTGCAGCAGGAACGCGTACCGCTGCCACTCGTCGTACCAGGCGTCCTGGCGCTGGATGGACAGGAAGATCTCCTGGCCCCGCAGGAAGTCGTGCAGCGACCCGTCGGCGAAGGCCGCCGTCGCCGCGAACGCCCCCGGCGAGAGCAGCAACGTGATCCGCGTCGCCACCGCGGCGGGGCCGGCGTCCTCCCGCACCAGCCGGACCAGCCTCGGCAGGGCGGCCACCAGCGGCGCGAGCGCGACGAAGCCGGTCGGGTGGCAGGCCACCGCCATCGCCGCGGTGCCGAACGCGAGGGCCACCGGGAGCAGGCGGCGGCGACGCAGGCCGGCGAGGACACCGGCGAGGACGACCAGCGCCAGGAGGCCCACGACGGCCTCGGGCCGCACGCCCATGCCGTAGGGCAGCCACCAGGCCAGGAAGACGGTGGCGAGGACGACGGTGGTGACCGTGCGCCCCCAGCGGGCCTCGGCCACAGCGGACGGCAGCGCGCCCGGCCGGGTGGTGAGGCGCCGCAGCAGCACCCAGGTGGCCAGGCCGCAGACCAGCGCGGGGACCCGCAGCACCGCCGGACTGTCGCCCAGCTCCTGCCACCAGCCGAGGAACCGGTAGAACCAGGTGAACGGCGTGAAGGACTGGTTGAGCAGCTGGTAGTAGTTGCCGACGAACCCCTCCTCCCCCGCGTTGCGGGCCATCGCGGCGTAGTAGCCGTCGTCGTCGGACAGCGGCGCGAGGAAGAGCCAGAGCACCATCGTCAGGACGACGGCGACGTCGACGGCTCCGGACGTCGCGCGGGCCGCGCGCGAGGGGCTCCCGGCGCCGGGCGAGGGGGTCGGCGCGCGCACCGGCGCCCGGGCGCGGTCGGCCCGCCACAGCGCGACCAGCGCGCCGACGGCGGCGAGGAGGGCCAGCGCCACGAGCACCTTCTTGAGGGTCGTGGGCACGGTGTTGAACTGGTTGTCGACGCGGACCTCGACCCGCAGGTCGTCTTCCGACGGGAGCGCCGTCAGGCTCGTGGCGAGGACGTCGACGTCCGGGAGGGCCTCGGCACCGCCGGACGCCGCGCCGACCTCGCGGCCGTTCCGCTCGAGGACCACGCCGTCGGCGTCACCGGCGACCCGGAACCCGCAGTCGCCGGCCGGGACCGGCTCGTCCAGCAGCACCTGGCCGCGGTCGAGCACCTGCAGGCGTCCGTCGCGCGCGGTGACGAGCAGCCCGTCGGTCAGCGCCGCCGGGTGGCCGGGCACCAGGGTGGAGACGACCACCCCGTCGGGCGTCGCCGCCGCGGCCTGCACCGCGGCGCAGCTGAACCGGACGTCGATGCCCAGCGGCTGCTGGTTGGTCAGCTCGAGCATGGTCGACGTGGGCCGGCCCGGGTCCTGCGGCCAGCTCACCGTGGGGACGCTCATCGCGACCGGAGCGAGCGGCAGGACGGCGGAGCAGAGGACCGCGACCAGCCCGAGGACCAGCGGGAGGACCCGTCCCAGCCTCCCGCGACGGGACGCCGGGGAGGGGTCGGAGACGTCCGGACCGGTGGGTGCCCGGTCGACGACGTCCACGCACTCCCCCTCCACCGCCGAGCGTCCTGACCGGGGCCAGTCAACACGGTCGGGGTCCGGGCCGTCACGCGGTCGGCCGTCGGCCCCGCGGAACGGCCCGATACCGTGCGGCCGTGGGACCGCCGACCGCTCCGGGTACGCGTTGCCCAGGAGCCGTGCGCTGAGCGGCACCGGGCGCCGGAGGGTGGCGCCCGCGCTGAGCTGGGTCGCGCTCAGCGTCGTCCTCTCCGGCGTCCTCACCTACGGCTACCTCGCCCTGGTGGCCCGCAGCCTGCCCGCCGACGAGTACGGGTGGTTCGGCGCCTACTGGTCGCTGGCGCTGGTGGTGGGGCTGGGCGCCTTCCTCCCGATCGAGCTGGAGGTGACCCGGCTGGTGCACCTCGGCGGCGGCGGGGGCCTCCCCCGGGGCGCGGGCCCGGCCTGTGCGGTCCTCACCGCGGCGAGCCTGGCGGCGGTGCTGCTGGCCGCTCCGCTGCTGCTGCCGGCGCTGGGCGGGTCCCTCGGGCTGCTCCTCGCCCTCGGCGCGGTCTGCGTCGTCTCCGCCGGCCAGTTCCTCCTGCGCGGCCTGCTGCTCGGCAACGGGCGGTACGGCAGCCACGGCACGGTGCTGCTCGCCGACGCGGCGGCGCGGGTGGCCTGCGCGGCCGCCGTCGCGGCCCTGGTGCAGCCGGCCGACGCCGCGGCGTTCGGCTGGACCCTCGTGGCCGCCCTCGTGCTGGCGCACCTGCCGCTGCTCGGGTGGCTGGCGCTCCGGCCGCCTCGGGCAGCGGCGGGCGGCGCCGCGCCGGAGCGCCTCCGGCTGCCGCCCCTCGGCCACCTGGCGGTCGGCACCCTCTGCGCGCAGGCCCTGCTCAACGCCGCGCCGGTCCTGGTCACCGGCACCGCGGGCCCCGGCGAGGGCGCGACGGCCGCGGCGTTCGTGGCGGCCTTCACGCTGGTGCGGCTGCCCCTGTTCGTCGCGGTGCCGCTGCAGAGCGCGCTGCTGCCCACGCTCACCGACGTCACCGCCCGCCCGGAGTCCGGGCCGCGCCGGCGGCTGCTGGTGCGGCTGCTCGCCGCGGTGGCCGCCCTCGCCGCGGTCGGCGGCGTGCTCGGGGCACTGGCCGGCCCACCCCTGGTCGCGCTGCTGTTCGGCGAGCGGTACGCGGTCGCGGCGGGCATCGTCGCCGTCCTCGCGGTCGGCAGCGTGCTGCACGTGGGCCTGCTCGTCTGCAGCCAGGGGGTCGTGGCCGCCGGCCGGCACCGCGACAGCGCGCTGGCCTGGGGTGCCGGGCTGGCGGTCGCCGCCGGGGTCGCCGCGCTCGTCCCCGGCACGGCGACGCGCGGGGCCTGGGCGTTCACCGCCGGGACGGCGGCCGCGCTGGCCTGGTGCACCGTGACGCTGCTCCGCCACCGGCCGCAGCCGGTCCCCGTTCCGATCCCGCCCGGAGGAGGTCTCCTGTGACCCGGCTCGACGTCCTGGTGTCGTTGGACTACTACGCGCCCTACGTCAGCGGCCTGACCAACGTGGCCCGCGACGTGGCGGTCGGGCTCGCCGCCCGCGGGCACCGGGTGCGCGTGCTCACCAGCCGGCACGACCGGGCGCTGCCCGAGCGCGAGGTGCTCGACGGGGTGGAGGTGGAGCGGGCGCCCGTGCTGGCGCGGGTCGGCAAGGGCGTGGTCAGCCCGGCGCTGGTCCGGCGCACCCGGGCCTCGGCCGCCTCCGCGTCGGTGGTCAACCTGCACCTGCCCATGCCGGAGGCGGGCCTGCTCACCGGCGTCCGGACGCCGCTGGTGACGACCTACCACTGCGACGTCAGCCTGCCGCCCGGGCTGGTCAACCGCGTCCAGACCGCCGGGGTCGACGCCGCCAGCCGCCGCGCCCTGCGGCGGTCGCACGCGGTCGTGGTGTCCAGCGACGACTACGCGCGGCACAGCCGGTTGTGGCCGGCGATGGCCGAGCGCACCGCCGTCGTCCCCCCGCCGTGCCGGCCCCGGACCGGGGGTGTCCCGCGCTTCCGCGACGGTGCCGGCCCGCACATCGGGTTCCTCGGCCGGATCGTCGAGGAGAAGGGGCTGCAGTACCTCGTCCGGGCCGTGCGCGCCCTGCCCGACCCGGCCGTGCGCCTGCTGATCGCCGGCGACTTCGCCGACGTCGCCGGGGGCTCGGTCGTCGAGGAGGTGCGCCGGCTGGCCGGTGAGGACTCCCGCATCAGGCTGCTCGGCTTCCTCCCGGAGGAGCAGATCCCCGACCTCTACGCCTCGCTGGACGTCTTCGCGCTGCCGTCGGTGAACTCGTTCGAGGCGTTCGGCATCGTCCAGGTCGAGGCGATGATGAGCGGCGTGCCCGTGCTGGCCAGCGACCTCCCCGGGGTCCGGACGCCGGTCCGCGAGACCGGCTTCGGCGTCGTCGTCCCGCCCCGGGACGTCGCGGCGATCACCGCCGGCCTGCAGCAGCTCACCGCGGCCCCCCTCGACCGGGACACCGGGTCCGCCCGCGCCCGCGAGCGCTACGCCTTCTCGTCGGTCCTCGACGCCTACGAGGCCGTCTTCACCGAGGCCGCCGCGCGTCGCTGAGTCGGGTGCTGCGCACGCTCGTCCACCGCCTCGCCGGGCGGGCCTGCCGCGGCGACGTCCTGGCCGCGCAGGCGGGGCCAGAGGCGCCACAGCAGCCAGCCCAGCGCCGTGGCGGCGGCGACCACCAGGCCGCCGTCCACGACGCCGAACAGGACCAGGAAGATCGCTGCCCACGCGCCGGCCACCACCGCGGCCGGCAGGTCGTCCACGCTGCGGCCGCCGCCCCGGTGGCCCGCCAGGTCCGGCTCCTCGGCCTCGGCGGCGCAGCACCGCTCGACGTCGTTCCACATCCGCTGTTCGGGTTCGCTCAGCACGATGCACCTCCTGAGCACCACCCTGCCGCCGGCCGACCGGCCCGACCAGGGAGCCCGCCGGTCGACCGGCGCCTGCCGACCCTGCCGACGGTCGGCAACGGCGCCGAGCGACGGCCGCGCGGGTCGACGGCCTACTTCAGGAGGCTCCGGGCGATCACCATGCGCTGGATCTGGTTGGTGCCCTCGTAGATCTGGGTGATCTTCGCGTCGCGCATCATCCGCTCGACCGGGAAGTCCTGCGTGTACCCGGCCCCGCCGAACAGCTGGACGGCGTCGGTGGTCACCTTCATCGCCACGTCGGAGGCGAAGGCCTTCGCGGCGGCGGAGAGCCGGCCGAGGTCCGGGCCGCCGGTCTCCCCGCGCGCGGCGGCGACGTAGACCAGGTGGCGGGCGGCCTCGATCTGCATGGCCATGTCGGCGAGCATGAACTGCACGCCCTGGAAGTCGCTGATCGCGCGGCCGAACTGCCGGCGCTCGCGGGTGTACGCCACCGCGGCGTCCAGCGCGCCCTGCGCGATGCCGACGGCCTGCGCGCCGATGGTCGGCCGGGTGGAGTCCAGCGTGCGGAGCGCGGTCTTGAAGCCGGTGCCGGGCTCGCCGATGACCCGGTCGGCCGGGATGGTGCAGTCGGTCAGGTACAGCTCGCAGGTCGGCGAGCCCTTGATCCCCATCTTCCGTTCCTTGGGGCCGACGGCGAAGCCGGGGTCGTCGGCGTGCACCACGAACGCCGAGATCCCGTTGGCGCCCCGCTCCGGGTCGGTCACGGCCATGACCGTGTACCAGGACGAGATCCCGGAGTTCGTGATCCAGGCCTTGGTGCCGTTGAGCACCCAGGAGTCGCCCTCCAGCCGCGCCCGGGTGCGCATCGCGGCGGCGTCCGAGCCGGCCTCGCGCTCCGACAGCCCGTAGCTGATCATCGCCTCGCCCGAGGCGATCGACGGCAGCACGGCCTGCTTCAGCTCCTCCGACGCCGACAGGATGATCGGCATCGACCCCAGCTTGTTCACCGCCGGGATCAGCGAGGCCGACGCGTCGACCCGGGCGACCTCCTCGATGACGATGCAGGTGGCGATCGGGTCCGCGCCCTCCCCGCCGTACTCCTCGGGGATGTGGGTGGCGTGGAAGCCCGCCGCGGTCAGCGCCTTCTGCGCCTCGATCGGGTACCGCGACTGGGCGTCGACCTCCGCCGCGTGCGGGGCGATCTCCCGCTCGGCGATCTCCCGGACCGCCTCGCGGATGGCGTCGTGCTCCTCGGTCAGGGCGTACAGCCCAGCGTTGTTACCCACGGGTAGATCCTAAGCCCGGGACCCTCGTGTGGAGTCGCCGCGCCACCCCGGGTCAGACCCCGGCGGACACCGGCTCCGACGCGGCGGGACGGCTGCCCCGCGCCTTCCGGCGGGCCGGCGCCGGCCGCTGCGGCACCTCGACCAGGCGCACCGCGACCTGCTCGTCGTCCGCGGTGTAGCCGAGGTACTCGAAGCGCAGGCCGGTCTCGGTGACGAACTCGGTCCAGGCCCGGTGCTCGTGCTCCTCCCAGCCGGGGAAGTTGAAGTACTCGTCGAAGACGATCACCGTGCCGGCCCGGAGGCGGGGCGCCAGGGCCTGCAGGACCGTCCGGGTCGAGGAGTACAGGTCGGCGTCCAGGTGGAGGAACGCGACGGGCTCCGGGTGCGCCTCGAGGAAGGGCCCCAGGGTGTCGTCGAACAGGCCGACGACCAGCTCGGCGCCGGGCACGTCGGGCAGCTCGGCCTGGGCGAAGGCACCGGCGTCGAAGCCGGGGCGCCAGTCCTCGGGCAGGCCCTCGAAGGAGTCGAACCCGAAGACCGAGCCGGCCGGCGCGTGCGTGGCGATGACCCGCAGGGTGCCGCCCGTGGCCACGCCGAACTCCAGGTACAGCCCCTCGGAGACGACCCGCTCCAGCGCGGCCCGGAGCGTGTCGTGCTTGTCGAAGTAGGGGGCGGCGTCGTCCATCTCGCGGCGCAGGAACTCGGCGCTGGTGCGCATCGCCTCGTGGTCGACCGCGGTGAGGATGTCGCGACGCTGCCGGCGCTCCCAGGCGCGCAGCTCGCCGCGCAGGCCGCCGTCCAGCGCCTCGACGCGCTGGTGGAGGTGGGCCACCCGCTCGTCGAGCCGGTCCAGGCGCCCGCCGAGGTCCGCGCGCAGCGCCTCGATCTGCCCGGCCAGGGCAGTCGTGCCGTCGGCGTTGGCCTCGCGGACGGCGCGGAGCAGCCGGTTCCGGACGGCGGATCGGAGGCTGTGCAGCACGGGGGCTCCCGGGGGTGCGACTGGAGGGCCGGAGGGCCTGGTCCGGTGGGCCGGACGCCCCCATGGGTAACACGGCTCCCTGCTCCGCGACCAGCACCGCCGGGCCCGGGGAGGCCCACCCGTCGCACGGCTCCCAGGGTGCTCGCCGGACCCAACCGCGCGGGGTGTCAGTCGTCCCGGAGGCGGTCCTGGAGGGCGGCGTCGCGGGCGACCACCGACTCGGCGAGCTCGGCCTGGAAGCGCTCTACGTCGGCCCGCAGCCGCGGATCGGCCGCGGCGAGGATGCGCACGGCGAGCAGCCCGGCGTTGCGGCCTCCGCCGATGGAGACGGTGGCCACCGGCACCCCGGCCGGCATCTGGACGATCGACAGCAGGCTGTCCAGCCCGTCGAGCCGGTCCAGCGGCCGGGGGACGCCGATCACCGGCAGCGGGGTCGCCGCCGCGACCATCCCGGGCAGGTGGGCCGCGCCCCCGGCTCCGGCGATGACCACCCGGAGCCCGCGGCCGGCGGCGGACTCGGCGTAGTCGAGCATCCGGCGCGGCGTCCGGTGCGCGGAGACGACCGACACCTCGTACGGGACGCCGAACTCGGCCAGCGCCTGGGCGGCGGGCTCCATCATCGGCCAGTCGGAGTCGCTGCCCATGACGATGCCGACCAGCGGGGTGTCCACGGTGCTCCTCAGTGCTCGGTGTCGAACGCGAACGCCGGGTCGATCTCCCCGTCGGCGAGGTAGCGGGCCGCCGCGACCGCCCGGGCCCGCACCGCCTCGAGGTCCTCACCCAGCGCCGTCACGTGGCCGAGCTTGCGGCCCGGACGCTGTCCCTTGCCGTACCAGTGCAGCTTCACGTCGGGCCAGTGCGCCATCAGGTGGTGCACCCGCTCGTCCAGCCCCGGCCCGGTCCAGTCCTCCCCGGCGGCCCGACCGCCGAGGACGTTGGCCATCACAACCACCGGCGCGGTCATCGCCGTCGACCCCAGCGGATAGTCGAGGACGGCGCGCAGGTGCTGCTCGAACTGGCTGGTGCGGGCGCCCTCGATGGTCCAGTGGCCGGAGTTGTGCGGGCGCATGGCCAGCTCGTTGACCAAGACGGCGTCGGCGGTCTGGAACAGCTCGACGGCGAGCACGCCGACGACGCCGACCTGCGCGGCGACGCGGACGGCGAGCTCCTGCGCGGCGGTCGCGGTCGCCTCGTCGAGGCCGGGGGCCGGCGCGAGGACCTCGTGGCAGACGCCGTCCCGCTGGACGGTCTCGACGACCGGCCAGACGGCCACCTGCCCGAACGGCGAGCGCGCCACCACGGCGGCCAACTCCCGGACCAGCGGCACCCGTTCCTCGGCCAGCAGGGTGCCGTGCCGCTCGAGGAGGTCGACCGCCGCGGCGACGCCGTCCACCACGAACACGCCCTTGCCGTCGTAGCCGCCGCGCGGGGTCTTGAGCACCACCGGCCAGCCGTGCGCGGCCGCGAAGCGCTCGACGTCGGCTCCGCTGCCCACCTCGGCCCAGGCCGGCTGCGGCTCCCCCGAGGCCGCCAGCGCCCGCCGGAGCACCAGCTTGTCCTGGGCGTGCACGAGCGCCTCCGGGCCCGGCGCGACGCGGTGGCCGGCGGCCTCGAGGGCGTGCAGGTGCTCGGTGGGCACGTGCTCGTGGTCGAACGTGACGACGGTGGCGCCGTCGGCGGCGGCCAGCAGCGCCTCGAGGTCCCGGTGGTCGCCGAGCCGGACGTCGGCGGCCACCAGCGCCGCGGACTCGTCGGGACCCGTGGAGAGCACGCGCAGCGACTGCCCGAGGGCGATCGCGGCCTGGTGGGTCATGCGGGCCAGCTGCCCTCCGCCGACCATGGCGACGACGGGCAGCCCGGTGCGCGGGTCCAGTGGGGTGGCCATCGGGACCCGAGGCTAACCGGCGCCGGCCGGTCAGCCGTCGGCGCGGTCGAGCACCGCTGCGCGCAGGCGCCCGCCGACGAGGTCGGCGACCTGCTGGGTCGGGTGCACGCCGTCGCCGCTGGCGCCCGGCACCCACGTCCCCTGCGGGGTCCGCGACTCGGTCCACGGGTCGACGAAGGTCCACCCCTGCTCGCCGGCCAGCTGCCGCAGGGCCCCGTTGTGGTCCAGGGCCGCCTGCGGCGCCCGGTCCAGCGGCGGGATCCCCGACAGCACGACCGCGCCGACCCCGGCGGTGCCCACCGCGGAGACCAGGTCGGCCCGGCTCTGCTCCCACGGGATGCCCAGCTGCAGGTCGTTGGTGCCGCCCATGACGACCAGGACCTCGGCGTCGACCGGCCCGACCTCGGCCCGCATGTCCGCGGTGGTGGCGCCGGGCACCGCCCAGCCGCCGCGGAACGCCAGCGGCGGAACGGCCGCGGCGGGGATCCACGACCCCGCCCCGTCGGCGCGGGTCCCCTCGACGGGGGCCGTCGTCCCCGCGGTGATGGAGTCGCCGACCACGGCGAACCCCACGGGCTCCGGTGGCGCGGGGGCGGGCGGCTCCGAGCCGCCGGTCCCGGCGGGCGACGCCTCCGACTCCCCCGACGCCCCGGGCGTCCCGCAGGCCACCAGGACCGCGAGCAGCACCGCGAGCAGCGCCACGGCCGGGAGGGGGACGCGGAGCCGTCGGCGCATGCGCCGGATCCTCCCACCGGGGTCCCCGCGCCCCGGGCGCACGGCCGCCGGCCCGCGCGGCGTCGGCCCGCGCGGCGTCGGCTCGTGCGGCGTCGGCTCGTGCGGCGTCGGCTCGTGCGAGGGCCGCCGGCCTGCCCCCCTCGTAGACTCGCCGGCATGCCGGCCGCCCGGGGAGTCCTGAGCCGGCTGGACGCCACGCGGCGGCTCCTGCTGCGGGAGCTGTCCGCCTTCGGCGCGGTCGGCGCCGTCTGCTTCGTGCTCGACCTGTCGCTGTTCTCGCTGCTCTACACGCAGGCCGGCGTCGGCGCGGTGCTCGCCAAGCTGGTGTCGACCCTCGTGTCGACGACGGTCGCCTTCGTCGGGCACCGCTACGTGTCCTTCGGCCGCCGCGCGCGGACCGGCCTGCGCCGCGAGTACCTGCTCTTCTGGGCGGTCAACGGCGTGACCCTGCTGCTGGGCCTGGCCATCGTCGCGTTCGTGCGGTACCCGCTCGGGCAGGAGAGCGCCTGGGTGCTGCAGGCGGCGAACCTCGGCTCGATCGCCGTCGGGACCGTCATCCGCTTCCTCGCCTACCGCAGCTGGGTGTTCCCGGCCGCGGAGGGGGTGCCGGGGCCGGCCGCGGAGGGGTCCCCGAGCCGCGCGTGAGGGGCCGCACCTGACCACCGCCCTGCCCCGATCCCCGGCCCCCGGGACAATGGGAGCGGTGCCCGCCGGCGGTCGGGGGGTGGAACGGAGCGGGGCGTGACTTCTGCGGACCTGGACGACTGGCACCAGGCGGTCGGCCGCCTCGTCTCCGCGGCGGCCGTCGCCGAGCGGGCCGTGTCCCAGCTGGCCCGCGCGCTCAGCGGCGTCAACGAGCGCAGCGCCCCCTACCTGCTCCCGCTGGAGCTCGACGCGCTGGTGCGGATCATCCGCAACCTCATGCCGCTGCACGTCCGCGACCGGCGGCTCAACGACGACGTCCTGGAGTGGACCCACCAGGTGCGCAAGCTGTACGCCGTCCGGACGGCGGTGGTGCACACCGTGTGGCAGGACACCGACGCCGACTCCGACGAGGGCATGCACCCGGCGTGGTCGAACGCCGGGATCGCCGACCACCCGCTGACCGTCGCCGAGCTGGTCCGGACCACCCGCCGGATCACCGACCTCTGCGGCGACCCGCTGGAGCAGTTGCTGCGCCGGGTCGCCGAGCTGGCCCCGGCGCTGCGGATCGCCGGGCCCGCCGGCCGGACGGACGACGGGGAGCGCTCAGCCGGCCAGGCGTGACCCCTGCCGCCCGGCGACCACCTCCAGGCGGGTGGGGATGCGGGTGCGCAGCTCCTCCAGGTGGCTGATCACGCCCACCGTCCGGCCGCCGCGACGCAGGTCGTCGAGCACGTTCATCACGGCGTCGAGGGCCTGCGCGTCGAGGGTGCCGAACCCCTCGTCGACGAACAGGGTGTCCATCTGCACGCCGCCGGCCTCGGCGGTGACGACGTCGGCCAGCCCGAGGGCCAGGGCGAGCGAGGCCATGAAGCTCTCGCCGCCGGAGAGGGTCTTGGTCGGCCGGCGGGTGCCGGTGTACTCGTCGAAGACGTCCAGCCCCAACCCGCCGCGGGCACCGTGCCGGGCCTGGGCGTCGCTGTGCAGGAACGTGTAGCGGCTGCCCGACATCTCCTGCAACCGGCGGCTGGCGACCTCGGCCACCTGCTCCAGCCGCGCGGCCAGCACGAAGGACTGCAGGCGCATCCGCAGGGTGTTGGCGCCGCGCCCGTTGACCAGGTCGGCCAGGCCGGCGACCTGCCCGGCCCGGTCCCGCCGCTCGGCCAGCTCCACCTCCGCGGCCACCACGTCCCCGGCCAGCCCGTCGAGGGCGGTGCCGCACCGGCGCGCCTGGTCGCGGGCGGTGACGGCCTCCTCCCGGCGCGCGGTGAGATCGGCGCAGCGCTCCTGCAGCGCGGCGACGTCCGGCCGATCGGGCAGGTCGGTGAGCTCGGGGTCGGCGAGGGTGGCGACGACGACGGACCGGGCCGCGTCGTGCTCGCGCAGCCGGCGGTCGAGCGTGGCCAGCTCGCCCGCCTCCAGGAGGGCGGCCGCCGCGTCCAGCACGTCGCCGAACCCGGCGGCCGCCGCCCGCTCCGCGGCGGTGGCGCGGGCGGTGTCGGCCGCGGCACGGGCCCGCAGCTCCTCGGCCTCGGCCGCGACGACGGCCTCGCAGCGCTCGGCGGCGGTGGTGAGGCGGCGGACCCGCGCGGCCAGGTCGGCGTCCGTGCCGCGGGCGGTGTCGAGGCGCTCGGTGAGCTCCCGCAGCGCCTCCTCGCGGGCGGCGCGCTCGGCGGTGCGCCGCTGCATCTCCTCGCGGCCGGCGGCGAGCGTCGCAGCGGCGGCGTCCCGGCCGGCCTCGGCGGCGGCCAGCTCCCGGCGGGCTCGGCCGGCCGAGCCGGCCCGGGCGGTGACCTCGGCCAGCTCGGCCCGTGCGTGGCGGGCCCGGGCGGCCAGCTCCTCGGGCGGCGATCCGCCGGCCCGGGCGCGGAGGACGGCGAGCTCCCGCTCCCCCTCCTCGACGGCTCCGCGGGTGGCCGTGGCGCGGACCTCGGCGGCGTCGACGGCGGCCCGGGCCCGCTCCTCGTCGTCGGCCGAGACGGTGCGGGCGGGAGGCACCGCCGGGCGCGGGTGCTCGCGCGAGCCGCAGACCGGGCAGTCGGCGCTGTCGGCCAGCCCGGCGGCGAGCTCGGCGGCCATGCCGTCGAGCCGGGCGGCGCGCAGCTCGACGAGGTCCTCGCGGGCCCCGAGCCAGGCGACCCGCGCCGCCTCCGCCGCCGCCCTTGCCGGCGCCAGCGCGGCGGTGACCTGCTCGGCGCGGGTGGCGGCCGCCAGGGCCTCGCCGGCGGCCTCCTCGGCGGCGGTGCACCCGGGCAGCGCTGCGACGGCGGCGAGAGCGGCGTCGAGCCCGGTCTGGGCGTCGGCGACCCGGTCGGGCCAGGTGGCCGCGGCGCGGGCGCCCTCCGCCCAGCGGGCCGTCAGCGTCTCGACGTCCCGGTCGAGGGCGGCCACCTCGCGGGCCAGGGTGCGCGCCCGGTCGGCCTCGGGCACGAGCGCGCGGGCGGCCGCGGCCTCGTCCCGCAGCGCGCGGGCCAGCAGGGTGTCGGCGTCACGGCGCTCGCCGCCCGCGGCCCAGGCGGCGCGGGCAGCGGCGAGCGCGGTGCCGGCGGCCTCGGCGGCCAGCGCGGAGCGGCCGGCGGTCTCCAGCACGTCGCGCAGGACCTCGGCGCGCCGTCCGGCGTCGGCGCGGGCCCGCAGCGGAGCCAGCCCGGCCTCCTGGGCGGTGAGCCGCGCCAGCTCCTCGCGCGCGCGGTCGCGACGGGCGTGCCGGTCGGCCAGGGCTCGGGCGTCGGCCAGCTCGGCGTCGAGCCGGGCGCCGGTCGCGGCGGCCTCGGCGGCGGTGGCCTCGGCGCGGGCGAGGTCGGCGGCGGCACGGGTCCGGACCGCGGACACCCACGCGCGCACGCTGGCGCCGGGGTGGGCGCCGACCAGCTCGGGCGCCAGCGCCTCGGGGACCTCCACGTCGGCGATCTGCGCGACGCGGTGCAGCAGGGTGCTGATCCGGTGCCGGTCGGCGCGCAGCGACTCCTCGGCGGCGCGGCGCTCGGCGGCCAGCCAGTCCTCGGCGCGGGCGAACCGGTCGACGTCGAACAGGGTGCGCAGCAGCCGGGCGCGGTCCTCCGGCTCGGCGCGCAGGAAGCGCGCGAAGTCGCCCTGCGGCAGCAGCACCACCTGGCAGAACTGCTCGGCGGACAGGCCGAGCCGGACCCGCAGGTACTCCGACCCCTCGTCGATCCGGGTGCTGACCGGCTCCCAGGTGCCGCCGTCCCACCGCTGGACGGTCATCCGGGCCGGCTCGCTCGTCTCGCCCGCGCCGCGCTTCTTGGGGCGGGTCTGCTCGGGGCGACGCACGACGAGCAGCCGCTCGCCGGCCAGGGTGAGCTCGCAGGAGACCTCGGTGCGGGTGGCGGCGTCGGCGTGGTCGCTGCGCAGCCGCTTCTCCTCGCCGCGGGCGCCGGGGACGGTGCCGTAGAGGGCGTAGACGACGGCGTCCAGCAGGGTGGTCTTGCCCGCGCCGGTGGGGCCCCAGAGCAGGAACAGGCCGTCGCGGGCGACGTCGTCGACGTCGACGGTCTCGGTGCCGGCGAACGGCCCGAACGCGCTGAGCGAGAGGGAGTGCAGCCTCACCGGGCCAGCTCCTCCCGGGCGGCCGCGCTCAGCGCCCGCGCGAGCAGCTCGCGCTCGGCGGCGCTGACGGCCACTCCCCCGCGGACGTGGTGGACGAACTCGCCGGTGACGTCGAGGTCGTTGCGGCCGCGCAGCCGCTCCTGGTAGCTGCGGCCGTCGCCGGTGCCCGTCGCGCCGGTCCACTCCAGGTGCACGCAGTGCCGGAAGCGGGTCTGCAGCTGCCGCATCGGGTCGGCCGGGCGGACGTCGTCGGTCAGCCGGGCGGAGAGGAAGTGCTCCTCGACCGCGGCGTGCGCCGGGTCGGCGAGCAGCTCGGCGAGGGTGCCGGTGAGCACGGTCAGCGGGCGCGGCGTGGGCAGCGGCAGCGGCCGCACCTCGGCCAGCCCGGCCGCGTCGAGGTCGACCAGCCACGCCTGCTTGTCCTGCCCGGCCTCGCCGAAGGAGTAGGCCAGGGGCGAGCCGCTGTAGCGCAGCCGCGGGGTCAGCGTCTGCGGCCGGTGCAGGTGCCCCAGCGCGACGTAGTCGACGCCGTCGAACACCGACGCGGGCACCAGGTCGACCCCGCCGACGCAGATGTCACGCTCGCTGTCGCTGGCCACGGCGCCGCCGACGAACGCGTGCGCCAGCACGACCGAGCGCGCGCCGGGCCGGAGGAAGAGGTCGGCGCGGACCCGGTCCATCGCCTCGGTGAGCACCGCCTCGTGGGTGCGGGCCATGCTGGTCTCCCGCCCACCCCCCAGCTCGTGCCGGGCCAGCTCCGGCTCCAGGTAGGGCACGCCGTAGACCGCCACGTCGCCGTGCTCGTCGGCCAGCAGCACCGGCTCGTCGAGCCGGCCGGTCGCCGCTCGGACGTGCACCCCGGAGGTCGCCATCAGGCCGGCACCGAACGCCAGGCGGCGGGCCGAGTCGTGGTTGCCCGGGGTCAGGACGACGACCGCCCCCGCGCTGCGCAGCCGCATGAGGACCCGGTCGAGGACGGCGGTCGCGTCGGCCGAGGGCACCGCCCGGTCGTAGACGTCGCCGGCGACCACCACCACGTCGACGGACTCGGCGGCGACCGCCTCGGCCAGGCCGGAGAGCACGGCCTCCTGCTCACGGAGCAGGTCGGCGCCGTGGAGGGAGCGGCCGATGTGCCAGTCGGAGGTGTGCAGCAGCCGCATGGCCGCAGACGGTAGGTCGGGGGGCCGACAGAAACCTCGCGGCGCGCCGTGACCGATCCGTCACACCGGGCGGCCGGAGGGTGGTCAGAAGCGGGCGGTCTCGTGCGCCCAGCCGTCGGAGAGGTACCCGGCGCTCTCCATCGCCCGCCGGTCGGCGTCCTCCTCGACCATGTGGTTGAGCAGCTGCTGGACGCCGTCGCTGTCGGGGATCCGGCGCAGCACCGTGGGGCCGCCGTCGCCGGCGGACTCGATGGTCAGCGTGCCGGAGCTGATCAGCCGCTCCCACAGCGTCTGCCGGTAGGAGACGTCGGTGATGCGGGACAGGCCGAGGTCGCGGCCGTGGCGGACGAGGATGCCGGCGCGGAACAGCAGCCGGTGCGTGGTGATGACGTAGTGGGTGGTGCGCCAGCGCAGCAGCGGCGCGAGGACGAAGACCGCCAGCAGCACCAGCGCGACCGCCGCGATGACCAGCCGGACGACGCCCTGCTCCGGCCCGCCGGGGACGAGCGCGGCGCCGAAGGAGGCCCCGCCCACGACGAGCAGGGCGGCGACGACCGGCCAGAAGACCGTCAGCCAGTGCGGGTGGAGGTGCCGGACGACCTCTTCGTCGGCGGCCAGCAGCTTGTCCGGGTAGGGCACCGAGCCAGGATGACGCAGCGCATGCAGACCGTCACCCTTCGCGCGGTCGTGTCCGCACGTGTCGCACGTCACCGGTGGCCAGCTCGACCGGCCCCTGCGCGGTCCGGACGACGAGCCGGCCGTCCCAGTCGACCGCCTCGGCGACCCCGTCGAGGGTGGACCCGTCGGGCAGGGTCACCGCGACCGTCGCCCCGATCGTCGAGCACCAGGCCAGGTAGTCGCGGGCCAGGCCGGTGCCGACCGGGTCGCCGAGCGCCGCCGTCCACGCCCGGTAGCGGCGCTCCAGCCCGCGCAGGAAGCCCAGGAGCACCGCGCCCCGGTCGACCGGGCGCCCGGCGGCCAGCGCCAGCGAGCTCCCGCCCTCCGGCAGCTCCGCCGCCGTCGTCGACACGTTGAGCCCCACCCCCACGACGACGGCACCCGAGCCGACCTCGGCGAGGATGCCGGCCAGCTTGCCGCCGTCGGCGGCGAGCAGGTCGTTGGGCCACTTCAGCGAGGTGCGCAGGCCCGGGACCTCGCCCACCGCCTCCGCGAGGGCCACCCCGGTCAGCAGCGGCAGCCACCCGCGGCGCGCCGCCGGCACGTCGGGACGCAGCAGGAGCGACACGGTCAGCCCGGCGCGGGGCGGCGAGGTCCAGGTGCGGTCCAGCCGGCCGCGGCCGGCCGCCTGGTGCTCGGCCACCAGCACGGTGCCCTCCGGGGCGTCCTGCGCGGCGGCCGCGAGCAGCTCGGCGTTGGTCGAGCCGACCTCGGCCACCACCTCCAGCGAGCGCCACAGGGCACCGTCCCCGGTCAGGGCCGCGCCGAGCGCGGCGGCGTCCAACGGGGGCCGGGAGGGGTCCACGGACGGGGACGGCGACGCCGGAGGCACTCCCTTACGCTACGGAACCCGTGGGCGAGCTCGCGAGGTCACGCAGAGGCACGGCACCGCCGCGGATGCGGCCGACGAGCGGCAGCGAGGAGTGCGCATGAGCGCGGCGGAACCGGACAGCGCGGGCGAGCACGTCCCCGGGGACCTGCACACGACCGCCGGCAAGCTGGCCGACTTCGCCCGGCGCGTGGAGGAGGCCACCCACGCCGGCTCCGCCCGCGCGGTCCAGAAGCAGCACGCCGCCGGGAAGATGACCGCCCGCGAGCGGATCGAGGCACTGCTGGACCCCGGCTCGTTCACCGAGCTCGACGAGTTCGCCCGGCACCGCTCGACCGCGTTCGGCATGGAGGCCCGCCGTCCCTTCGGCGACGGCGTGGTCACCGGCTACGGCACCGTCGACGGTCGGCCGGTCTGCGTCTTCTCCCAGGACGTCACCGTGTTCGGCGGCAGCCTCGGCGAGGTCTACGGCGAGAAGATCGTCAAGGTGCTGGACCTGGCCATGCGCAACGGCTGCCCGGTCATCGGCATCAACGAGGGCGGCGGCGCGCGGATCCAGGAGGGCGTGGTCTCCCTCGGCCTGTACGCCGAGATCTTCCGGCGCAACGTGCACGCCTCGGGCGTCATCCCGCAGATCTCGCTGGTCATGGGGGCCGCGGCCGGCGGGCACGTCTACTCCCCCGCCCTGACCGACTTCGTCGTGATGGTGGACAAGACCAGCCAGATGTTCATCACCGGCCCCGACGTCGTGAAGACGGTGACCGGCGAGGACGTCACCCTGGAGGAACTCGGCGGCGCGCGGACGCACAACACCAAGTCGGGCGTGGCGCACTACCTGGCCGAGGACGAGACCGACGCCCTGGACTACGTCAAGGCGCTGCTGTCCTACCTGCCGAGCAACAACCTCGACCCGCTGCCGGTCGCCGAGGTGCCCGCGGTCGACGTCTCGATCCCGGACGGCGTCACCGAGGCCGACCTCGAGCTCGACACCTTCGTCCCGGACTCGCCCAACACCCCCTACGACATGCACACCGTCCTCACCCACGTGCTCGACGACGGCGAGTTCCTCGAGGTGCAGCCGCTGTTCGGCCCGAACATCGTCATCGGCTTCGGCCGGGTGGAGGGCCGGCCGGTCGGGGTCGTGGCCAATCAGCCCACCCAGTTCGCCGGCACGCTGGACATCGACGCCAGTGAGAAGGCGGCCCGGTTCGTGCGCACCTGCGACGCGTTCAACGTCCCGGTGCTGACCTTCGTCGACGTCCCCGGCTTCCTGCCCGGCACCTCCCAGGAGTGGGAGGGGATCATCCGCCGCGGAGCCAAGCTGATCTACGCCTACGCGGAGGCCACGGTTCCCAAGATCACGGTCATCACCCGCAAGGCCTACGGCGGGGCGTACGACGTCATGGGGTCCAAGCACCTGGGTGCGGACCTCAACCTGGCCTGGCCGACGGCGCAGATCGCCGTCATGGGCGCCCAGGGCGCGGTCAACATCCTCCACCGCCGCGAGCTCGCCGAGGCCGCCGACCCCGACGCCCGCCGCGCCGAGCTCATCACCGAGTACGAGGACGCGCTGCTGAGTCCCTACGTCGCCGCCGACCGCGGGTACGTCGACCAGGTCATCCTGCCCTCGCACACCCGCATCCAGGTCACCCGCGCGCTGCGCCTGCTGGCCAACAAGCGCCAGACGCTGCCGCCGAAGAAGCACGGGAACATCCCGCTGTGAGTGACCACCCGAGCGGAGTCGCTGGAGCGCGGAAACTGTCCTCCAGCGACTCCGCCCCCCTGCTGCGGGTGGTCCGGGGCGAGCCCACGGCCGAGGAGCTGGCCGCCCTCACCGCCGTCGTCGCGGCCCTGTCGAAGCGCCGTCCCCGCCGCCGGCCCACCCCCGTCGGGGCGTGGGCGTCGGCCGCCGACGCGCACCGCACACCACTGCGCCCCGGCCCCGGCGGCTGGCGCGCGTCCGGGAGGTTCTCATGAGCGCGGATCGTCGACTGGTGCTCGCCTCGGCGTCGCCGGCGCGGCTGGCGCTGCTGCGCCAGGCGGGGCTGACCCCCGAGGTCGTGGTGAGCAACGTGGACGAGTCCGCCGTCCGCGCGCCGCGGGTGGGTGAGCGGGTCGCGCTGCTGGCCGCCGCCAAGGCAGCGGCCGTCGCCCGCCGCGAGACCGACGCGCTGGTCATCGGCGCCGACTCGCTGCTGGAGTTCCGCGGCCAGTCGATGGGCAAGCCGGCCGACGCGCGCGAGGCCCGCGACCGCTGGCAGCGCATGGGCGGCAGGAGCGGCGTCCTGCACACCGGGCAGGCGCTGTTCGACGTCCAGGACGGCACCGTGCTCGGCCGGGACGTCGCGGTGGTCTCCACCACGGTGCACTTCGCCGCGCCGACGCCGCAGGAGATCGAGGCCTACCTCGCCACCGGGGAGCCGCTCGCGGTGGCCGGCGCCTTCACGCTCGACGGGCTGGGGGCGCCGTTCGTCCGCCGGGTGGACGGCGACCCCGCGGCGGTGGTGGGCCTGTCGCTGGCGACGCTGCGCACCCAGCTGGCCAAGCGGGGTCTGGCGATCACCGACCTCTGGCGCCGGTGACGGCCGAGACCCGTCCGAGGAGCGGATCGGCCCACTAGCGTCGAGGTGTGGACCTGCGGGAAGTGCGCGACGCGTGGAACGCCTTCGGTGAGACCGACCCGATGTGGGCGGTCCTGACCGAACCCGGCCGTGAGGGCGGCAGGTGGGACCCCGAGGAGTTCTTCGCCACCGGCCGGCGGGAGATCGCCGGGGTCATGGCCCTGCTCGACGGTCTCGGCGGCCTCCCCCGCCGGGGCGCCGCACTGGACTTCGGGTGCGGCGTCGGGCGGCTGAGCCAGGCGTTGGCCGACCACTTCGACTCGGTCACCGGCGTCGACATCGCCCCCTCGATGGTGGCCGCGGCCGAGCGGCACAGCAGCCGGTCGAACTGCCGGTTCCTGCTCAACGAGCGCCCGGACCTCGCGCTCCTCCCCGACGCGAGCTTCGACTTCGTCTACACGACGATCGTGCTGCAGCACATGCCTCCGGCGGCGGCGCTCGGGTACGTGGCCGAGTTCGCCCGCGTGCTGCGGCCGGGGGGCATGGCCGTGCTCACCGTGCCGTCGCGGCCGTCCAACACCGTCATCGGCCGCCTCTACCGGGTCGTCCCGCGGCGGCTGATCCACGCCTACGTGCGGCACCGGTTCGGCGCCGTCATGCAGATGCACGGCATCCCGATGGAGACCCTCCTCCCGGCGATGACCCGCGCCGGCCTGCGGATCGAGCGGGTGGACCCGGACACCAGCCCGGGACCCAACTGGGTCGGCTTCCGCTACGTCCTCAGCCGACGGTGACCTGGCGCGCACCGGCAGCCGACCGCCTGGCTACAGTCCGGGCGGTCCACGCTGAGAGGGAGCACCGGTGCACAAGGTCCTCATCGCCAACCGCGGCGAGATCGCCGTGCGGGTCGCCCGCGCCTGCCGCGACGCCGGGCTGACCAGCGTCGCGGTCTACGCGGAGCCCGACCGGGACGCCCTCCACGTCCGGATCGCCGACGAGGCCTTCGCCCTCGGCGGGACGACGCCGGGCGACTCCTACCTGGTCATCGACAAGATCCTCGACGCCGCACAGCGGTGCGAGGCCGACGCCGTCCACCCGGGCTACGGGTTCCTGTCGGAGAACGCCGACTTCGCCCGCGCGGTCATCGACGCCGGGCTGACCTGGATCGGTCCCTCCCCGGAGGCGATCATCGCCCTCGGCGACAAGGTGCAGGCCCGGCACATCGCCACGCGGGCCGGCGCCCCGCTGGTGCCCGGGACCACGGACCCGGTCTCCGGCCCCGAGGAGGTCCTCGCGTTCGCCGACGAGCACGGCCTGCCGGTGGCGATCAAGGCCGCGTTCGGTGGCGGCGGCCGGGGCCTCAAGGTGGCCCGCACCAGGGAGGAGATCCCGGAGCTGTTCGACTCCGCGGTCCGCGAGGCGGTCTCGGCCTTCGGCCGCGGCGAGTGCTTCGTCGAGCGGTTCCTGGACCAGCCCCGGCACGTCGAGGCCCAGGTGCTCGCCGACACCCACGGCACCGTCGTCGTCGTCGGGACCCGGGACTGCTCGCTGCAGCGCCGCAACCAGAAGCTGGTGGAGGAGGCGCCCGCGCCCTTCCTGACCGACGAGCAGCGCAAGCGGATCCACGAGTCGGCCCGGGCCATCTGCGCGGAGGCCGGCTACACCGGCGCCGGCACGGTCGAGTACCTGGTCGGCGCCGACGGCTCCATCTCCTTCCTCGAGGTCAACACCCGGCTCCAGGTGGAGCACCCGGTCACCGAGGAGACCAGCGGCATCGACCTGGTGCGCCAGCAGTTCCGGATCGCCGAGGGGCTGCCGCTGGAGATCACCGAGGACCCGGAGCCGCGCGGGCACAGCATCGAGTTCCGGATCAACGCCGAGGACGCCGGCCGCAACTTCATGCCGGCCCCCGGCCCGGTGCAGCGCCTGGAGATCCCGCAGGGCCCAGGGGTCCGCTGGGACTCCGGCGTCGCGACCGGCGGCGAGGTGGCCGGCGCGTTCGACTCCATGCTGGCCAAGCTGATCGTCACCGGCGCCACCCGCACCGAGGCCCTGCAGCGGGCCCGCCGCGCCCTGGACGAGCTGGTCGTCGAGGGCATGCCGACGGTCCTCCCGTTCCACCGGGCCGTCGTCCGGGACGAGGCGTTCACCAGCGAGCCGTTCGGCGTGCACACCCGCTGGATCGAGACCGGGTGGGACAACCAGGTCCCGCCGTACGACGCCGCGCCGGCCGCGCAGGAGGAGCCGGAGCCGCGCCAGACGGTGGTCGTCGAGGTGGGCGGACGGCGGCTGGAGGTCTCGCTGCCCGCCGGTCTGGCCGCCGGCGGCGGGACCGCGGCCGCGGGGAGCCCCGCGCCCCGCCGCCGCGGGAGCGGGCACGGCGGGTCGGCGGTCTCCGGCGACGCCCTCACCAGCCCGATGCAGGGCACCATCGTGAAGGTCGCCGTCGAGGACGGCGCGACCGTGGCGGCCGGTGACCTCGTCGTCGTCCTCGAGGCCATGAAGATGGAGCAGCCGATCGCCGCGCACAAGGCGGGGACGGTGTCCGGGCTGTCGGCCGAGGTCGGCGCGACCGTGGCCAGCGGCGCGGTCATCTGCACCATCGCCGACGCGTAGACCGGCACGCGCCCGAGAGCCCGCCGGTGGTCGACCGGCGGGCCCTCGGACGGCGGGTCAGACGTACTGGACCTGGGTCCGCCCCCCGACGACGGCGATCCGGCCGCGCTGGAAGGACTGCTCCACGCCACCCGGGACGGCGCGGGCCGGTCCGGTCGGATAGCCCAGTGGGCCGGACTCGCCCATGACGCTGTCGTAGGCCGCGGAGACGGGCGCCAGCACCGCGTGCGCCCCGGTGCCCGGCGAGGTGTGGATCCGGCCGCGCTCGAACGCCTGCGTCCAGCCGTTGCCCGGGGTGGCGTAGCGGCTGCCCACCGGGTAGCCGAGCACCCCCGACTCGCCCCACAGCGCGTCGTAGGCGCCGGAGATGGGCGCCAGCACCGCGTGCGCCCCGGTGCCCGGCGAGGTGTGGATCCGGCCGTTCTGGAAGGCCTGGGTCCAGCCGTTGCCGGGGGTGGCGTACCGGTCGGACACCGGGTAGCCCAGGATCCCGGACTCACCGGTCAGCGGGTCGTAGGCGCGGGAGATGTCCCCGTACACCGCGTGCGCGCCCGTGGTCGGGGAGGTGTGGATCCGGCCGTTCTGGAAGGCCTGGGTCCAGCCGTTGCCGGGGGTGGCGTACCGGCTGCCCACCGGGTAGCCCAGCACCCCCGACTCGCCGCGCAGCACGTCGTAGGCGCCGGAGATGGGCGCCAGCACCGCGTGCGCCCCGGTGCCCGGCGAGGTGTGGATCCGGCCGTTCTGGAAGGCCTGGGTCCAGCCGTTGCCCGGCGTGGCGTACCGGCCGGACACCGGATAACCGAGGATCCCGGACTCACCGGTCAGCGGGTCGTAGGCGCGGGAGATGTCCCCGTACACGGCGTGCGCGCCCGTCGTCGGGGAGGTGTGGATCCGGCCGCGCTCGAACGCCTGGGTCCAGCCGTTGCCCGGCGTGGCGTAGCGGCCGGACACGGGGTAGCCCAGCACCCCCGACTCGCCCCACAACGCGTCGTAGGCGCCGGAGATCGGCGCCAGCACCGCGTGCGCCCCGGTGCCCGGCGAGGTGTGGATCCGGCCGTTCTGGAAGGCCTGCGTCCAGCCGTTGCCCGGCGTGGCGTACCGGCCGGACACCGGATAACCGAGGATCCCGGACTCCCCCATCAGCGGGTCGTAGGCGCGGGAGATGTCCCCGTACACCGCGTGCGCCCCCGTGCCCGGCGAGGTGTGGATCCGGCCGTGCTCGAACGCCTGGGTCCAGCCGTTGCCCGGGGTGGCGTAGCGGTCGGACACCGGGTAGCCCAGGACCCCGGACTCACCGGTCAGCGGGTCGTAGGCCCGCGAGATGTCCCCGTACACCGCGTGCGCCCCGGTCGTCGGCGACCAGTGGATGCGGCCGTTGGCATAGGCCTGGGTCAGCCCGCTGTTCGGCGTGGGGTACCCCGTGCCGATGCGCGCGCCCAGCGGGCCGGTGGCGCCGCCGGTGGCCTGGTAGGCGGCCGCGATGGCGTCGGCAGCGGAGGCACCGGGGACGACGCCGGCGCTGGGGGCGCTGGCCGCACCGGTGCCCACGGCGTTCTGCGCCCGCACCGTGAACGTGTAGGCGGTGCCGTTGGACAGGCCGGCCACGGTGGCGCTCGTCGCCCCCGTGGTGGCCGCGGTCGCCCCGCCCGGGGAGGCGGTGACCGTGTAGCCGGTCACCGCGCTGCCGTTCGCCGCGCCCGGCGTCCAGGTGACCGTCGCCGACCGGTTCCCGGGCACGGCCGTCACCGACCCCGGGGCCCCGGGGCGGCCGGCGGGCGTGACCGGGTTGCTGGCGGCGCTGGCCGGGCCGGTGCCCACGGCGTTGCTCGCGCGGACCGTGAACGTGTGGGCGGTCCCGTTGGTCAGCCCGGGGACGACGACGCTCCGCGCGCCGGTCGTGGTCGCGGTGGCGCCGCCCGGGGACGCGGTGACCGTGTAGCCGGTGACCGCGCTCCCGTTGGCGGTCGCGGCCGCCCAGGTCACGGTGGCCTGGCCGTCGCCGCGGACCGCGGTCACCGTGCCGGGCGCCCCCGGTGCCGCCGCCGCCGGCTGCGGGACCGCGGTCGCCGGCTGGCTGGCCGGGCCGGTGCCCACGGCGTTGGTGGCGGTCACGGTGAAGTCGTAGGAGGTGCCGTTGGTCAGGCCGGTCACGGTCGCCGTCGTCGAGCCGGGAGTCGAGACGGTGGCTCCTCCCGGCGTCGTCGCGACGGTGTAGCCGGTGACCGGGCTGCCGTGGGACGGGGCGGCGGTCCAGGAGAGCGTGACCTGGCCGTCGCCGGGCGCGGCGGTCACGCCGGTCGGCGCACCCGGCCGCGTCGCGGTGCTGCCGGTGCCGGTCACCGTGACGCCGGCCGCGGGCCCGGCCTGACCCCACGCGTCGACCACGGCGACCTCGTAGGTGCGGGCCACGCCCGCCGCGGGCGCCTCGAGCACCGCACCGGCGGTCTGCGGGGCGGCGACGACCGACCCGGCGACGCTGACCCGGTAGGTGTGGGCGGCGCCGGCGTCGTCCCAGGTCAGGAGCACCTCGCGGTCGCTCTGGACCGCGGTCAGCCCCGCGGGGGCGGCGGCGGGCGGCGCCGGCCGCCCGCTGCCGACGACCACGGAGTTCGAGGCCGCGCCGAACCGGCTGTAGCCGTCCACCGGGCGCAGCTGCCAGCGGGACTCGTGGGCCGGCGCGACGCCCACGTTCACCGCGACGGTGCGGGGCGTGTCCGAGAGGCTGAACGGGATCGAACCCATGCTGAGCCCGTCCCGCAGCAGCTGGTACTGGACCGGGGTCGCCGCGGCCACCCCGGGCACGGACGCCGACAGGCTGAGCGTCGACCCGCTGATCGAGCCGGAGTGCAGGACCGGCGTGCCCGGGAGGGCGCCCCCGACGTCGGCGAGCACCGGCCGGCTGCGCTCACCGTTGCCGGGCTGGACGTCGACGGCGACCTGGGTGCCGTCGACGAGGCCGCCGACGGTGGCGCTGGTGCCGGCCACCACGGCGCGCTCGACGCCGTCGACCCGCACGGTGTAGGAGGTGGCGCCGGGGACCGGCGACCAGCTGACCGCGAGCTGCTGCGACGAGGGGGTGACGGTGACGGCGACGCCGGCGCGGTCGGCCGCGGCCATGGCGGCGGGCACGTCGAGCCGCCCGGCACCCCACGCGCGGTCCCACGGCCCGCTGCTGTCCACCCCGGCCTGCAGCGCCGCCTGCACGTCCCGCGGCGCGATGCCCGGGTGTCCGGCGCGGAGCAGGGCGACCGCTCCGGCGACCGCGGGACCGGAGAAGGACGTGCCCGTCCCGTTCGCGTAGCTCGCCTCGGGCACCGGCACGAGCACGCCCTCGCCGACGGTCGAGACGTCGACCTGCCAGCCGTGCACGGCCCAGTCCGCGGGCGCCCCCGTGGGCGTGGTCGCGGCGACGGCGATGACGCCGTTGTTGGCGGCCGGCCACGAGACCGGGTTGCCGTTGAGGCCGTCGTTGCCGGACGAGGCGACGACGGCGATGCCCTTGTCCAGGGCGTACCGGATGGCCGTGGCCGTCACGTCGGAGTAGCCGGCGCCGGACAGGGACATGTTGATGACGTCGGCGCCGTGGTCGGCCGCCCACAGGATGCCGCGGGAGACCGCGGCCGAGGAGCAGCTGGGGGCGCAGACGCGGATCGGCATGATGCGGGCCTCGGGTGCCATGCCGGCGCTGCCGATGCCGTTGTCGGCCCGGGCGGCGATGACGCCGGCCACGCCGGTGCCGTGCCACTCCGTGTCCGCCGGCATCCCGGTGGTGTCGGTGCCGGGCACGAAGGCCCCGGCGAGGTCCGGGTGGGTGGTGTCGACGGAGGTGTCGAGCACCGCCACGGTCTGCCCCGCCCCGCGCGTCCGCGGCCACACGTCCTGGACCGAGCTGGTCACCTGCGGGTCGTCGAGGTCCCAGTACGGATCTCCGGCGTCGGGCCGGTACTCCACGGCCGGGCTGGCGTCGACGACCTCGGGCCGCGCCTCGAGGGAGTCCTCGGTCGCCGCGGCGGAGCGGGCCGGCGCGGTCACCGTCTCGACCACGTACCCGCCGTCGACGACCTTGAGGACGTCGATGGTGACCTGCTCGTCCGCGGCGACGGTGGGGGCCGAGCCGAGGAGCAGGAGTGCGGCGGCCACCGATCCGGTCAGGACGGTGGTGAGCCGGCGGGGGGTGCGGGAGAGGTGCATGTCGGCTCCATCGGCACGGACCCGGCCGTTCCTGAACACCGGTCCGCGGTGGCTGTCCCCCAAGGGGGAGGTCAGTGGGTGGACGCGGCCCGCTGCCGCAGGGTGCGGGCGCCGGCCCATCCCGCGAGCAGCGCGATGCCGAGGCCGGCGCCGACGGCCAGGGGCACCGGCCACGCCGAGCCGGAGGCCTGCGCCGCCGTCCGGAGCTCCGCGGCCTCCGCGGCCTCCGCGGCCTCCGCGGGCTCGGCGGGCTGAGCCGGCTCGGCGGCCGGCGCGGGCGCGGGCGCGGGCGGCGGTGCCACGGGGGCGGCGGGTGCGTCG
>NZ_JAQISV010000058.1:0-27814 GCF_048569675.1 Geodermatophilus sp. CPCC 206100 | reverse complement strand
CGCGCTGCTCGCCCGGGTGGCGCCGCGCCGCCCCGCGGGCGCCCGGCCGGCCGGGGTGCCCGCACCGCGCGGCGCCGAGCCCGCTGCCGTGCCGGTCCCCGTGCCCGCCGCGGTCTCCCTGCTGGAGCAGGCCCTGGGCGCGACCCCGGACGGGGTGTCGATCGTCGACGTGCGGCTGCCCGACCAGCCGCTCGTGTACGTCAACGCCGCCTTCGAGCGGTTGGCCGGCCTGCCCCGGGAACAGTTGGTGGGCCGCAACTGCCGGTTCCTGCAGGGGCCGGACACCGATCCGGCGGCGGTGGCCGCGGTCCGCCGCGCGGTCGCATCCGGTCGGGAGTGCCGGGTCACGATGCTCAACCACCGGGGCCCCGAGCGGACGCCGTGGTGGAACGAGCTGCACCTGACCCCGGTCCGGGGCGAGGACGGCGAGGTGGCCCAGTACATCGGCGTGCAGGTCGACGTCACCGCCCGGGTGGCCGCCGAGCGGGCGCTGGCCCGGGAGCGGGACCGGGCCACCGCGTACCGCGCCCGCATCGAGGAGCTGGCCGGCACCGATCCGGTGACCGGCCTGCCGGACCGCCGCCGGCTGGCCGAGGAGGTGGAGACGGCGATCTGGAGCGCCCGGGCCGGCGACGACGCCCTCGCCCTGCTCCTGGTCGACGTCGACGGCGTCATCGCCGCCAACGGCCTGTGGGGCCACGACACCGGCGAGGACCTGCTGTGCGCCGTCGCCGACCGGGTGCGCGCCGTCCTGCGCCGCCGCGACCTGGTCGCGCGGCTCGGCGGCCACGAGTTCGTCGTCGTGCTGCGCGACCTCGCACCGGGGACCGCGGGCGAGGAGGCCCGCCGGATCGCCGGGGAGCTGCTGAGCGCCGTGCACCGGCCGGTGCGTCTGGGCGGCACCGAGGTCCCGGCCGGGGTCCGGATCGGGGTCAGCGTCTTCCCCGAGGACGGCGGGGACTTCCCGGAGCTGCTCCGGGAGGCGGCGCTGCGCCGCTTCGAGCGCCCGGCGACCACCGCGGTGGAGGCCTGAGCCCGGCCGGCTACTGGGCGAGCTGGGTGACGTAGAGGCAGATCGCCGCGGCAGCGGCGAGGTTGAGGCTCTCGGCGCGGCCGCGCATCGGGATCCGCACCCGCACGTCGGCCCGTCCGGCCAGCTCGGCGGGGACGCCGCGGGCCTCGTTGCCGAACAGCCACAGGACCGGCCCGGCCAGCCGGCCGTCGGCGGCCACGTCGTCGAGGGCGGCCTCGCCGCCGCCGTCCGCGGCCAGCACGGTCACCCCCGCCGCCTGCAGCCGCGGCAGCAGGTCCGGGAGCGGCGTCCCGCGGACGACGTCGACGTGGAACAGGCTGCCCGCGCTGGCCCGCACCGCCTTGCCGCCGTAGGGGTCGGCCGAGCCGGCGCCGAAGACCACCGCGCCGGCACCGCAGGCGTCGGCGGTGCGCAGCACCGTCCCGGCGTTGCCCGGGTCGGCGAGCTCGGCGAGGGCGACCGCCAGCCGCGGCGGCGCCTGGACCAGCGACTGCGCCGGCACGTCGCGCAGCGCGCAGACCGCGACCAGCCCCTGCGGCGTCACGGTCTCCGACAGCGAGGCGGCGGCCCGCTCGGTGACCGGCCGCACCGGCACGGCGGGCGCGGCGGCCAGCAGGTCGGCGTGCGCCGCGGCGGCCGCGTCGGTGGCGAAGACCTCGCGGACGCCGGCCGGGTCGGCCAGCGCCTCGGCGACGGCCTGCCGGCCCTCGGCGAGGAACAGCCCCGCGGCGTCCCGCCCCGACCGCCGGGTCAGCTTGCGCGCGGCGACGACCCGCGCGGAGCGCTCGGTGAGCGGTTCGCTCATCGCCGTCCCTCCCCTGCGCCGAGATCGGCGACCTCGGACGGATGGCGGCCCGGACCCGTGCGAGACCGCCGAGCTCGGCGGGCGGCGGGCGCCCGGGCACACGCCGACGCCGCCGGCGCCGGTCCACGCGGGACCGGCACCGGCGGCGTCAGTGAGTTGCTGGAACGGCCCTCCTGCAGGAACCCGCCGCGAGCACGCGAGGGGCGGGCAGGAGGGTCCTCGATCAGGCGGCCTGGCCGCCGGCCGGCGCGGCGGCGACCGCGGCGCGCGCGGTCTCCACCAGGGCGGCGAAGGCGGCGGGCTCGTTGACGGCCAGCTCGGCCAGCACGCGCCGGTCGAGCTCGATGCCGGCGAGCTTGAGGCCCTGCATGAACCGGTTGTAGGTCATGTCGTTCAGGCGCGCCGCGGCGTTGATGCGGGTGATCCACAGCTTGCGGAAGTCACCCTTGCGCACCTTGCGGTCGCGGTACTGGTAGGTCGCCGAGTGGAGGATCTGCTCCTTGGCCTTGCGGTACAGCCGGGACCGCTGGCCCCGGTAGCCACTGGCGGCCTCGAGGGTCGTCCGGCGCTTCTTCTGGGCGTTGACCGCCCGCTTCACGCGTGCCACGTGAGTGCTCCTGTCTTCTCGTTAGGGGGGCGCTCAGAGGCCCAGGAGCTTCTTGAGGCTCTTGGTGTCGGCCGGCGAGATCACCTGGTCGTTGTCCAGCCGGCGCTTGCGGCGCGAGGACTTGTGCTCGAACTTGTGCTGGTTGTTCGCCTGCTCGCGCATGAGCTTCCCGGTGCCCGTCACGCGGATGCGCTTGACGGTGCCCTTGTGGGTCTTCTGCTTCGGCATGTCCTCGGTCCTCGTTCGTGTGTGTCGGCGCCGCGCGGCAGCTGTCAGCAGCCGCGACGGCGCCGGCCGTCTCGGTGGTGCGGTCCTGCGGCGCTCAGGCCGTCGGGGTCTGCCCCTCGGCGGCCTTGTCGGCCTTCGCCTGCCGGCGGGCGCCGTCGGTCGCCGCCTGGTTCCGGTGCGGGGCGATCACCATGACCATGTTGCGGCCGTCCTGCTTCGGGTTGGACTCCACGACGCCCAGCTCGGCGACGTCGGCGGCCAGCCGCTGCAGCAGCCGGTAGCCCATCTCCGGCCGGGACTGCTCGCGGCCGCGGAACATCACGGTGATCTTGACCTTGTCGCCGCTCTTGAGGAAGCGCTCGACGTGGCCCTTCTTGGTCTCGTAGTCGTGCGGGTCGATCTTCAGGCGCAGCCGCATCTCCTTGATGACGGTGAGCGCCTGGTTCCGCCGGGCCTCGCGGGCCTTCTGGGCGGACTCGTACTTGAACTTCCCGTAGTCCATGAGCTTCGCGACCGGCGGCCGGGCCATGGGCGCGACCTCGACGAGATCCAGCTCCGAGTCCTGGGCCAGGCGCAGCGCCTCGCCGATGGACACGATGCCGACCTGCTCGCCCTCGGGGCCGACCAGGCGGACCTCGGGGACGCGGATACGGTGACCGGGCTAGGGCCGTTGATGCGGGGCTCAGTGATGGCCCCCCCTCTGCTGTCGCACGGGAGGAGTCGCCCCCGACCGGATGCCGGAGAAGACGAAGGCCCCGCGAGCATCTGCTCGCGGGGCCCACTCTCCGGGGTGCACGAGCCGTGGGGCTCGCGCGCGCCGCAGCCGACCGGCGGGAAGCCGGTCCGCCGCGATCCGGGGACCTGGACGCCTCGACGGCACCAGGTGGGAGCGGGCTCCTCTTGGTCAGCGGCCCGGGGCGGGGCCGCTGGGTGGTTCGCGCGCCTCGGTGTAGCGGGGAGGCGCGCCCATGCTACAGCGCCGCAGGCGTCCGGGTCATTCCCGGGGTGCCCGGGTCACTCGTCGTAGAGCAGCGGAGGGCGGGCGGGCTCCTGCGCCCGCGCGGCGGCGTGCAGCGCCCGCAGGCCCTCGACGGCGGCCACGGCCCGCTCCCCGTCGACGGCTTGGATCGCCAGGACGGCGAACTCGTCGTCGTTGGTGAGCAGCAGCGTCGCCCACCGGAAGCGCTGGTCGAAGCGGACGGCGCGCACCGACGACCAGGCCACCGTGCGCTCCCCCAGCAGGTTGCGGACGCGCACCCCCGAGGCGTCGCCGTCCACCCGCGGCCGGCCGAGGGCCAGCAACCCCGCCCCGAGCACCAGGCCGAGCCCGACGACCGCCACCTGGTCGGCGGTCGTGTAGTTGACGACGCCGGTGTCCTGGGTGTGCAGGGTCAGCCCCACGTAGGTGAGGACGGCGACCGCGACGGCGGCCGCGGCAGCGCAGAGCAGCCGCCAGCGACGCGGGACGGCGGTGACGGCGGGCGGGTCGGTCGGGGACACGGGGGCATCGTCCCAGGCGCGGCTGGCAGAGTCGCCGGCCGTGGACGTCACCGCCCTCGCCGCGCGGGTGCGGACCGCCGTCCCCCGGCTGGGCGACACCCGGCTGGTCTGCGTCGACGGCCCGGCCGGATCGGGCAAGACCACGCTGGCCGGGTCCCTGGGCGCCGCGCTGGGCGGCGCTCCGGTCGTGCACATGGACGACCTCTACGCCGGCTGGACGCTCACCGGTGCCTACGCCCGACTGGCCGCCGGCGTGCTGCGGCCGCTGTCGGAGGGCCGACCCGGCGCCCACCACCGCTACGACTGGGCGGCGGGCACGTTCGCGCCGGCCGCGGTGCCGGTGCCGGCCGGCGGCGTGCTGATCGTCGAGGGGTGCGGCAGCTGCCCGCGCGCGGCCGATCCGTGGACGGTGCTGCGGATCTGGGTGGAGGCACCGCGCGAGCTGCGGCTGGCCCGGGGCCTGGCCCGGGACGGCGCCGGGATGGAGCCGGAGTGGCGGCGGTGGCAGGTCGCCGAGGCCGCCGCCTTCGCCGCCGAGGGGACCCGGGCACGGGCCGACGTCCGCATCGACGGCACCGTGCCGCCGTCCGGGCGCGGATAAACTGGGAGAGCGCTGCCTCCCGTCCAAGACCGGCGGAGTGCGCAGGCACTGCCGAGCGGGGTTCCCGTGCACCAGGACCGCCATCCGGACCTCCCCCTGACCGACGAGCTGTCGGCCGTCTTCGCGCGCATGTCGGGCCTGCTGCTCTCCGAGGAGACCGTGGCGACCGCGCTGGGACTGGTCAGTTCCCTCGCCCTCGACACCGTGCCGGGGGCGGTGGGCGCCGGGGTCTCCCTCGTCGACGAGCACGACCGGCGCAGCACCGGCTCGACCGACGCGCGCGTCGAACGCGCCGACGCGCTGCAGTACGACCTGGACGAGGGCCCGTGCCTGGCCGCGGCGCTCGGCCGGCACCTGGTCCGCGTCGACGACCTGGCCACCGACCGGCGCTGGCCCCGCTGGGGGAACGCGGTGGCGGACCTGGGCCTGCGCGCCGCGATGAGTGCTCCGCTGGTCGCCGGCGACGCCTCCCTGGGTGCGCTCAAGGTCTACGCGGAGCGTCCCGGCACCTTCGACGCCGACAGCGAGCGACGGCTGTCGATGTTCTCGGCACAGGCGGCGATCCTCGTGGCCAACGTGCAGACCCACGACCGGGCCCACCGGCTCAGCGTCGGCCTGCGGGAGGCGATCGCCACGCGCGACCTGGTCAGCATGGCCAAGGGTGTCCTCATGGCGCGTCACGGGGTGACCGAGGACGTCGCCTTCGGCATGCTGCTGAGCCACTCGGGCGAGCAAGCCGGGACGACGCCGGACGTCGCCCGCGCGGTGGTCGACTCCGCGGTTCGCCGGCGCCGGTGATGGACACACCCGACCCGGCCTCACCGCCCGGGGAGCACGACCGCGCCGTGTGGGCGGCGTTCGAGGCCGCCGACCTCACCCCCGAGCAGCTCTGGACCCGGTACTTCGCCCTGGGCGGCACCGCCGACCTGCTCGAGCTGGAGGCGCACCTGGAGGGGCTGCTCCGGCTGCCCGACGGCGAGCGGACCGTGCTCGCCCACGCCCTCAACGAGCGGCTCGACGAGCTGGTCGCCGAGCGACGCCTCCCGTACAGCTCCCCGGTCCGCGGGCGCCGGCCGGCCAGTGGCCCGTTCGCGGCCCTCCTGCACCTGCTGGAGGCGGCGCACACCGCACCGCCGGACCGGCTGCCCGGGCTGGTGGTCGAGGCCGGGCACGCGATGGAGGTGGAGGTCACCGTCCACGTCGCCGACCACGAGCAGTGCCGGTTGTGGCCGCTGCTGCCACCCGGCACGCCGGCCGGGGAGTCCATCGCGATCGACGGCACCCTGCCCGGACGGGTCTTCCAGACGGTGCGCGCGCTGCCGTCCGAGGCGCACGGCCTGCCCCGGTTGTGGCTGCCGGTCCTCGACGGCGCGGAGCGGATCGGCGTCCTCGAGGTGCGCGTGGACACGGTCGCGGAGCTGTACGACCCGGTGCTGCGGGAGGAGTGCCGGTGGCTGGCCGCGATGGTGGGGCACCTGGTCGCGGGCATGGGCCGGTACGGCGACGCGCTGGAGCGGGCGCGGCGGACCCGGCCACGCACGCCCTCGGCGGAGCTGCTCTGGCAGCAGCTGCCCCCGCTCACCGCCGCCAGCGACGCCTTCGTCCTCGCGGGCCTCCTGGAGCCCGCGTACGAGGTCGGCGGGGACGCCTTCGACTACTCGATCTCCGAGGACGTCGTCTCCCTGGCGGTCTTCGACGCCATGGGCCACGGACTGTCCGCGGGGCTGCTGGCCGCGGCGGCGCTGGCCGCGTACCGCAGTGCCCGCCGCGACCGGCGCGGCGTCTTCGACCAGGCCCTGGCCATCGACGAGGTGGTGGCCGCGACCTTCCCGGGCAGCGCGTTCGTCACCGGCGTGCTGGCGGAGCTCGACGTCGCCAGCGGCCGGCTGCGCTACGTCAACGCCGGTCACCCGCCGCCGCTGCTGCTGCGCGCCGGGAGGGTGGTCAAGCGCCTGTCCGGCGGGCGCCGGGTCCCCTTCGGCCTGGGCACCGGCCTGCTCACCGTCGCCGAGGAGACGCTGCAGCGCGGGGACTGGCTGGCCCTGCACACCGACGGCGTCACCGAGGCCCGGGACGCCGACGGCGCCTGGTTCGGGGAGGCGCGGCTGGAGGGGCTGCTCACCCGCGAGGTGGCCGCCGCCCACCCTCCGCCGGAGACGGCGCGACGCCTGGTCCACGCCGTCCTGGACCACCAGCACGGGCTGCTGCAGGACGACGCGAGCATCCTGCTGGCCTGCTGGGTGCCGGCCCCGCCGGAGTGAGCGGCGGGCGCGCCGTCGCCCGGGGGCCGACATCCGCCCGCAACGCGGACACCGCACCATGGGGGCGCCCGGCCACACCGACGAGGAGACCCCGTGCCCGAGACCGTCCCCGAGGCCGCCGGCGACCCGTCGCCGCTGGCCGGCTACACCGTCGCGGTCACCGCCGCCCGCCGGCGCGAGGAGCTGGGCGCGCTGCTGGAGCGCCGCGGCGCGCGGGTGGTCTACGCGCCGGCCATCCGCATCGTGCCGCTGTCCGACGACGCCGAGCTGGTGGCCGCCACCCGCGCGGTCCTCGCCGCCCCGGTGGACCTCGTCGTGGCCACGACCGGCGTGGGGTTCCGGGGCTGGCTGGAGGCGGCCGACGCCTGGGACCTGCCCCTGGTCGACCACCTGCGCTCCAGCCGGGTGCTGGCCCGCGGACCCAAGGCGCGCGGCGCCATCCGCGGCGGCGGGCTGGTCGACGCCTGGTCCCCGGCGTCGGAGTCCTCGGCCGAGGTGCTCGAGCACCTGCTGTCGGGCGCGGAGGGCCCGCTGGCCGGGCGGCGGATCGCCGTCCAGCTGCACGGCGACCCGCTCCCGGAGTTCGTGGACGCGCTGCGCAGCGCCGGCGCGGACGTGCTCCCCGTGCCGGTCTACCGCTGGGTGCTGCCGGAGGACGTCGGCCCCGTGCGACGCCTGGTGGGGACCGTCGTCGCCGGCGGGGTGGACGCGGTGACCTTCACCAGCGCGCCGGCCGCGGCCAGCCTGCTGACGGTGGCCGCGGAGCTGGGGCAGTCCGACGCGCTGGTGGCGGCGCTGCGCGGGGGCGTCCTCCCGGTGGCCGTGGGGCCGGTGACCGCGGCACCGCTCGTCGCGGCCGGGATCGCGCCGGTGCAGCCGGAGCGCTCGCGGCTGGGGGCGCTGGCCCGCGAGGTCGTCGCCCGGCTGCCCGAGCGCGATCCGGTGCTGGAGGTGGGCGCGCACGCGGTGCAGGTGCGCGGCTGGGGCGTGCTCGTCGACGGCCGGCTGGTGGAGCTGCCACCGGGGCCGATGGCCGTGCTGCGCGCGCTGGCCGCCCGGCCGGGGACCGTGCTGTCGCGCCCCGAGCTGGTGCGGGTGCTGCCCGGCGGCGGGGACGGGCACGCGGTGGAGATGGCGGTCACCCGGCTCCGAGCGGCGCTGGGCGCGCCGCTGGTGGAGACCGTCGTCAAGCGCGGCTACCGGCTCCGCGTCTGAGCCGAGTGCCGTCGCGCAGGGACCCTGCGCGGCGGCACTCCACTCAGCGCAGGTCGAGCCGCATGAGGACGCGGGGGAAGCCGTTGAGCACCGAGTCGGTGCCGGCGACCATGCCGAACCCGGCCCGCTCGAACAACGCCCGCGTGCCGACGTAGGCCATGGTGAGGTCGACCGTGCGGCCCTGGTTGTCGACCGGGTAGCCCTCGACCGCCGGCGCGCCGTGCGCCCGGGCGAAGGCGACGGCGCCGTCGACCAGGGAGTGGCTGATGCCCCTCCCCCGGTGCCCGGGGCGCACCCGGATGCACCACAGCGACCACACGTCGAGGTCGTCGACCCGCGGGATCCTGCGGTTGCGCGCGAAGGTCGTGTCGGCGCGCGGGTGCACCGCCGCCCACCCGACCACCTCGCCGCCGTCGTAGGCGAGCACCCCCGGCGGCGGGTCCTCGGCCACCAGCTGCCGGACCCGCTCGCCGCGCTCGGGACCGCGCAGCGCCTGGTTCTCCCTCGACGGGATCCGGTAGCTCAGGCACCAGCACACGTTCGCGTCGGGCCGCTTGGGGCCGACCATCGTCGCCACGTCCTCGAAGTCGCTCGCCGGCCGCACCTCGATCGCCATGCGCCGATCGTGGCAGCGGCGGCCGCGTCCGGCTCACACGCCGGCCATGGCGGCGCGCGGCCGCAGGTAGACGACCCAGGTCACCGCCAGGCAGGCGAGGTACGTGGCGATGAAGACCAGGTAGGCCGCGTCGCCGGTGCCGGTGGTGAGGAACGACTGGCGGAACGCGAGGTTGACCAGCACCCCGCCGAAGGCGCCGACCGCGCCGGCGATGCCGATGAGCGCGCCCGACATCCGCAGGGCGTGCCGGTCGGCCCAGTCGGCGTCGGCCCCGGCGGCCACCCGGTCCCGGGCCTGGCTGCGGGAGATCGCCGGGATCATCTTGTAGGTCGAGCCGTTGCCGATCCCGCTGAGCACGAACAGCGCCACGAAGCCGACGACGAACAGCGGCAGTGACCCCACCTGGCTCGCCGTCCACACGACCGCGGCGCCCAGGGCCATGGCGGCGAAGGTCCAGAACGTGATGCGGGCGCCGCCGAAGCGGTCGGCCAGCGAGCCGCCGAGCGGCCGGATCAGGGACCCCAGCAGCGGCCCCAGCCAGGTCAGGGAGGCGGCGGCCAGCGGCGTGGCGAAGTCCGCGCCGAACTGGTTCTGCAGCACCTGGCCGAAGGCGAACCCGAAGCCGATGAACGAGCCGAAGGTGCCGATGTAGAGGAAGGACATGATCCAGGTGTGCGGCTCGCGGGCCGCCTCCCGCATGGCCCGGGGCTGGTTGCGCGCCGTCGTCAGGTTGTCCATGAGCAGCGCCGCGCCGACCGCCGCCACGACGATCAGCGGGATGTAGAGGGCCAGCACCAGCCGCGGGTGCTCGGCGCCGGCGGTGGCCAGCACGAGCAGGCCGACGAGCTGGACGACGGGGACCCCGAGGTTGCCGCCCCCGGCGTTGAGGCCCAGCGCCCAGCCCTTGAGCCGATTGGGGTAGAACGCGTTGATGTTGGCCATCGAGCTGGCGAAGTTGCCGCCGCCGACGCCGGCCAGGCAGCTGACGACCAGCAGGGTGGAGTAGGAGACCCCCGGCTCGAGGACGACCGCCGTGGCGATCGCGGGCACCAGCAGCAGGGAGGCGCTGACGATGGTCCAGTTCCGGCCGCCGAAGGTGGCGACGGCGAAGGTGTAGGGCAGCCGGACGACGGCGCCCAGCGCCGTGGGCAGCGTGGTGAGCAGGAACTTCCCGGCCGGGTCGATGCCGTAGACCGACTCCGGCAGGAACAGCACGAGCACCGACCACAGGCTCCAGATCGAGAAGCCGACGTGCTCGGAGAAGACGGAGAAGAACAGGTTGCGGCGGGCGACCGTCCTGCCGGTGGACGCCCAGAAGACGGGGTCCTCCGGGCGCCAGTCGTCGATCCAGCGCCCGGCGGCGCGGGGCGGGGCGACGGGCGACGCGGTCGCCGGGGCGGAGGACGGCGTGGTGGGGGCGGGGGCGGCCATGACCCCGACGGTGGCGGGCCGGCGTTCCCCGGCCGTTGCTGCCGGGATGAACCCGTGTTCCGTTGTGCTCACCGTCGCTGACCCGCTGTGGTGAGGGCCGCCGTCCCGCGGGTGCACGGCCCGCGCCGCACCGGGGAGGATGCCCGCGTGACCGCCACCGAGGACTCCCCCGCCACCGGCCGTGCGCTGCTCGAGTCGGGCGCGGTGGTCGCCGGGTCGATGAGCCGGGCGGCGGCCACGGTGGTCTTCCCGGGGTCCGGGGCGGCGCCGGCGGTGCGCCTGGACGACCGGCTGGCCGGGGTGCTGCGCGCCGCCGCCGAGGAGTCGGCCGCGGTGCCGGTGCCCCGGGAGCGGGCCCGCGCCGGCGCCGTCCTCGCCTTCGCCGTCGAGCACAGCGCGTCGCTGTCCCGGAGTGGCCGCCGGGTGCGCGACGACGACTTCTTCACGCCCCGGCCCGGCGGCCGGTCCCCGGCCGGCGAGGTGACCGAGGCCGTCGTGGCGTCCGCCCGGTCGTCGGTCGAGGAGCGGCGGGTGCGGCACCTGGGCTACCTGCTGGCCGAGGTGGCGGCCGCACCCGACCTCGACGCCGCGCTGGTGGACCGCGCGCTGCGGCTCGCGGCCGACCTGTCGTGGCGGCAGCTGACGCTGCTGGCCGGCGTCGGCCGCCGGGACCGGCTGCCGCTGCCCATGACGCCCCTGCCCGACGAGCCGCGCGCCTGGTCGGCGTGGGGAGCCCGCGAGGACGTCGCCGACCTGCAGCGCGCCGGCCTGGTCGACCCACCCCCGGCCCAGCCGCGGCCCGGCGGCGCGGCGCTGCCCCGGCTGCGCCCGGCCGACCTGCGGCTGACCCGCCGCGGCGTGCTCGTGCACCGCCTGCTGGCCCTGGGCTTCGTCCGGGACGACGAGGTCGCCGCCGCGCTCGCCGAGCTCACGTCCTAGACCGGCCGGCGGACGCCGGGACCCCTGGGCCGGGACCGGCGGGAGTGCCAGCATGTCCTGCGTGCCCGGCTCCCCGGCCGCCCGGCTGTCCCGGCTGGTGGACGGCTACCTGGTCACCCAGCTGCTGTACGTCGCCGTCGCCATCGGCGTGCCGGAGGCGCTCGCCCGGGGACCCCGGACCGCGGCCGACCTCGCCGCCGAGCTCGACGTCGTCCCCGGCGTGCTGCACCGCGTGCTCCGCGGCCTGGCCGCCGAGCAGGTGCTCGACGAGCGGGACGACGGCCGGTTCGCCCTCACCGACACCGGCGAGCTGCTCCGTGCCGGCGTCCCCGGCTCCCTGCGCGGCGCGGTGACCGCGCGCGGCGAGGTCTACTACGACGCGGCCGCCGGGCTGCTCCAGGCCGTCCGCGAGGGCGGCACGCCCCTCGAGCTCGTGCACGGCCGGCCGTTCTTCGAGCACCTCTCGGCGGTCCCGGAGCGGCTGGCCACCTTCCGCGCGTCGATGGCCGACCGGTCCGCGCGCGAGGCCGGTGCGGTGGTGGCGGCCTACGACACGGCCCGGTTCGCCTCGATCGTGGACGTCGGCGGCGGCAGCGGCACGCTGCTGCGCGCGGTCCGCGAGCGGGCACCCGGTGCGGACGTCGTCCTGTTCGACCTGCCCGGCGTCGTGGCCGGCAGCGACCTGCCCGCGGTCGGCGGCGACTTCTTCACGCAGGTGCCCGGCGGCGCGGACGCCTACCTGCTGTCCCGGGTGCTGCACGACTGGGACGACGACGACGCGCTGCGGATCCTGCGGACCTGCCGGGCAGCGCTGCGGCCGGACTCCGTGCTGCTCGTCGTCGAGGCCGTCGTCCCTCCCCGGGCGGCCGACGACCCCGACGCGGTGCGGATGGACCTGCACATGCTCGTCCTGCTGCACGGCCGCGAGCGCTCCGTCGCCGAGTACGCCGCCCTCCTCGAGCGGGCCGGCCTGCGGCTCACCGCCGACGTCCCGACCGGCGCCGGCGTGCACGTGCTGGAGGCGCGCCCGGGCTGACGCGCGGCCGCCCTCGCCGCGGGCCGGCCTCGGTCTACCGCGCTAACGACCGGCGTCGCGCCACCAGCACGGTGTCCGGCGCCGGGTTGCCCGTGCGCGCGACCGCCGCCGGGTCGCGGTCCCGCGTCTCGGCCACGACGTCCCGCCACTGCGCGGGGTCGAGAACCGCCGCGACGTCCGCCGCGGTGTACAGCAGGTCGGGGTCGTGCTCGTGGGGACGGGGGTGCTCGTCGTCCCCGGAGTCGTGGCTCCGGTGCGGGTGGTCGCCGGCGTGCCGGGAGACGCCGGCGCCCTCGCCGAGCAGGTGACCGACGACGAGCAGGGTCCCGCCCGGCGCGACCCCTCCGGCGAGCCGGGCGAACAGCGCCGGGCGGTCGGGCCCGTGCGCGTGCAGGTAGTGCGCCGCGACGAGGTCGAAGCCGCCCTCCGCCGGCGTCCACGCGTCCAGGTCGGCGTGCACCCAGGTGATGCGGTCGTCGAGCCCCCGTGCGCGGGCGTGGGCGGCGGCGCGCTCCAGCGCGACGGCGGAGAAGTCCACCGCGGTCACCCGCCAGCCGCGCTCCGCGAGCCACAGGGCATCGGCGCCCTCGCCGCACCCGGCGTCCAGGGCCGTGCCGGGCGACAGGGCGCTCCCCTCGACGACGAGCTGCCGGTTCGGCCGGCCGCTCCACACCGCCGGAGCCGACCGGTAGAGCTCGTCGTAGGACCCGCGATCGACCGCCCTCATGCCGCCGCGCTCCGGTGCGCCGCGACGGCCGCGCGGGCGTCCTCGGACACGAGGTCCGCGTTGATCATGGCGCCGGCCCGCATCCCGGCGGCGGCGGAGACCACCACCTGCGCGCTGAGGTCGGCGACGTTGCCCGCCACCCACACGCCCGGCACGGAGGTCGCTCCGGTCGGGTCGGCCGGCACGGCGCTGCCGACGACGGAGCCGCCCATCTCCTGGTCCACCGCCGGGACGCCCAGCGACGCCAGCACGCCGGCGCGGGCGGTGAAGCGCGGCGCCACGACCAGGGCCGACCGCGGCACCACCTCGCCGGTTCCGAGCCGGACGCCGGTGAGCCGGTCGCCGGTCACCTCGATCCCGGTCACCTCGCCGTCGACCAGCCGGACGCCGAGGGCGGTCAACTGCTCGGCCTGCTCGGGTGCGAGCCCCGGCCCGGTGTGCCGGAAGAAGACGACGTCCTCGCTGAGCTGCCGGAACAACAGCGCCTGGTGCACCGCGTTGGGACCGGTCGCGAGGACGCCGATCGCCTGGTCGCGCACCTCCCAGCCGTGGCAGTAGGGGCAGTGCAGCACGTCGCGCCCCCACCGCTGCGCCAGCCCGGGCAGCTCGGGCAACTCGTCGACGAGGCCGGTCGTGACCAGCAGCCGACGGGCCGACACCTCGCGACCGCCGTCCAGGACGACGCGGAAGGTCCCGTCGTCGGCCCGCCGCGCGGCGGTGACCACGCCGTCGAGGACCTCGCCTCCGTAACCGGCCAGTTCGGCCCGCCCGTCGGCGAGCAGGTCGGCGGGCCGGGCGCCCTCCCGGCCCAGGTAGTTGTGCACGCCGGACGCCGGCGCGTTCCGCGGCTGCCCCGCGTCGACCACCAGGACCGTGCGCCGCGACCGCGCCAGGGCCACCGCTCCGCTCAGCCCGGCGGCGCCACCACCGATCACCACCACGTCGTATCTGCTCATGCCGACACGGTGCACCCGCTCTCGCCCCGTCGACAAGTAGTGTTGCTGGTATGGCAAAGACGGACGAGCCGCCGGTCGATGCGGTCCTGGAGTCGGTCGGCCCCCGTCTCCGCGCGCTGCGGACGGACCGCGACCTGACGCTGTCGGCGGTCTCCGCCACCACCGGCGTGTCGGTCAGCACGCTGTCCCGGTTGGAGTCGGGGCAGCGCCGGCCGACGCTGGAACTGCTGCTCCCGCTGGCCCGGGCCTACCAGGTGGCCCTGGACGACCTGGTGGACGCGCCCCCCACGGGGGACCCGCGCGTGCAGCAGAGCCCGTTCGAGTCCGAGGGCGTGACGATGGTGCCGCTGACCCGCCAGAGCGGGGGGCTGCAGGCCTACAAGCAGACGTTCCCCCCGCGTTCGCGGTCTTCCGACATGGAGCAGAAGACGCACGAGGGCTTCGAGTGGCTCTACGTGCTCTCGGGCCGGCTGCGGCTGCTCCTCGGCGCGCGCGACTTCGTGCTCTCCGCCGGCGAGGTGGTCGAGTTCGACACCCGGGTGCCGCACGCCTTCGGCAACCCGTTCCCCGAGCCGGCCGAGGTGCTCTCGCTGTTCGGTCCCCAGGGCGAGCGCATGCACGTCCGCGCCCGGCCCCGGCAGGGACCGTGACCGCCGGCTGTGGGTCCGCGGCGCCCCCCGGCGCGTGTAGGAGGTGGGTGCCGGCGGAGGGGGACGGGTGAGCGGGCTGGGCTTCGAGGAGTTCGTGTCCCGGGAGCAGACCGCGCTGCTGCGTCTCGCGGTGCTGCTGGCGGGCGACCGGGGGCACGCCGAGGACCTGGTGCAGACCGCGCTGCTGAAGAGCTACCGGCACTGGAGCCGGGTCGCCGGCCACGGCGACCCGACCGCCTACGTCCGCCGGGTGCTGGTCACCACGCACACCAGCTGGCGGCGCCGGCTGTCGGCCACCGAGCAGGTCCTGGAGACGGTGCCCGACCGCGCCGACCCGTCGGCGCCGCGGGAGGACGACGAGGAGCTGCGGACCGCGCTGCGCGCCCTGCCCCCGCGCATGCGCACCGCGGTGGTCCTCCGCTTCTACGCCGACCTCTCCGAGCAGCAGGCGGCCGCGGCGATGGGCTGCTCGGCCAGCACGGTGAACACCCAGACCGCGCGCGGCCTGGCCCGGCTGCGGGAGCTGCTCGCCGCTCCGCCGCTGGCCCCGGCGGCCCGAGAGGAGTCCCGGTGATCGACGAGCGCGAGCTGACCGACCGGCTGCACCGGCTGGCCGAACGGTCCACGCCGCCCCCGCACCCCGACCTGGCCGCCACGGTGGTCCGGCGGCACCGCGCCCGGCGTCGCCAGCAGGCCGCGGTCGGCGCCGTGGTCACCGTCGTCGCGGCGGCCGTGGTCGCGGTGCCGGGGCTGGTGGGCGACGGCGGGCGGACGCCGGACGCCACCCCCGCGACCGGTGCCCTCGAGACGCGACCGGACGCGGCGACGGGGGCGCCCGCGGAGCCGGAGCCGGGGACGGCGGTCACCACCCCCGCGCTCCCACCGGGCGACGTCTACACCGGGCCCACCCGCGGCTCCCTGGCCGGGGACGCGGCGTTCGTCGAAGGGGTCCGCGGACTGGCCTGGAACGGCGGCGCCGGGGTGCCCGACCCGCCGCTGGCCGAGCGGCACGTCGTCTTCGCCGGGGACGTGCCCGGGGGCCGGTGGGCGCTGGTGTCGGGCACGAACACCGCCGTCCCCGCCCGGACCGACCCGGAGCGGCAGACCGACCTCGGTGCACTGAGCGACGTCGCGGTCGCCTGGTTCGTCGGCCCGCCGGGTGCGGGCGCCGACGAGATGCAGCTGCGGAGCGTCCCGTACGGCGTCGACCCGTCCCTCCCGTCGGCCCTGTCCAGCTCGGCCACCGGGGCGCTGGTGGTGGTGGCGGCCCCCGGCGACTCCGTCGAGGTCTCCCTGCACCCCGACGTCGACGCCGACGGGACGGTGCGGCGCACGTGGCAGCCGGTCCCGACCGCCGACGGCGTGGTGGTCCTCGACGTCGGGCGTCGCGAGGTGCCCTTCGACTCGGCCCTGCGCTACCGCGTCACCCGCGCCGGCCAGTCGTGGGTCACCGGCCCGGACGGGCACGCCGACCCGGCCCTGACCCCGCCGGAACCCGTCGTCGACCCGCTGCGCGAGCCTCCGCCCCCCTCCCCCGTCGACTCGCTGGTGACGATCGAGGCGCAGGACGTCCTGGCCCGCACCGGACTGGCCGCCGACCAGGTCCGCTTCGGCACCGTCTGGGCCGGCGACATCCCGGCCGGGAGCGGCCGCACGGCGCGGGCCGTCCTGCTGTCGGCGACGCTGCCCTCGGGGGCGGTGCACCTGTCCACGGTCGCCGGGGTGGCCTTCGCCGACCGGTCCCTGGGTGCGACGGGGTGCGGAGCCGCGGTGCTGCCCGCCGGCACCGACCTGCTGCAGGAGACCCTCGCGTTCCGGTGCGACCCGCCTGCGCAGGCGGCCGACGAGGCCCGCACCGGCAGCGTGGTCGTGGTGGCACCGGCGCGGGCGGTCACGGCCCGCTGGACGGCGGCCGACGGCGATCCGCTCGTGTCGGTCCCCCTCGACGGCGGGGTCGCCGTCCTGCCGGCCCCGGAGCGGGTCGCGCAGGTGGAGACCCGCGACGCCGAGGGGCGGGTGGTGGGCCGGGCCGGCCTGCTCGGCACCGCGGGCCTGGACGGGTGACGGCGGCGGAGGCGGCGGCGGTCCTCGCCGGGTGCGGCGGCGGCGGGCAGGGATCCCCTCAGACGAAGACCACCAGGTCGCCGGCCGCCTCCCGCACCGGGTACACCCGGACCGGCGCCGCCCCGGAGGTGGCGGCGCCGTCGGACCACCGGTAGGCGTAGAGGTGCAACGGGCAGACCAGCACGTCGACGTCGGTCTGGCCGTCGGCGAGGGGGCCGCCGGCGTGCGGGCAGGCCGCCTGGGTGGCGTGCCACGACCCGTCGCGCAGCCGGAAGACGGCGACCTGCACACCGCCGGCCACGAACGCCCGCCCCTCGCCGGGCGGGACGTCGTCCGCCCGGCCGACGACGTGCGCGACGCCGCGGACCGGCGCGGCCGTGCCCGGGGTGGCGACCGCGGTGGCCGGCGAGCCGGTCGCGGTGCCCGGCGTGGTGGGCCGCTCGACATCGAGGTGCGGCGCGCTCAACGGACCGGCACCGTCGGCAGCGCGACCAGCGGGAGGGACGGGCGGAACTGGCCGGGGGTGGCCGGGTCCGGGCCGTCCTGCCCCCACGGGTCCCGGTAGGCGTCGACCGACCGTTGCAGGGCGGCGTCGAGGTCGGCGACGACGCCCTCGGCGTCCTCCAGCAGCACCTGCCTGATCCGCTCGAGGCCGATGCGCGGCACGAAGTCGTAGGTGCGCTCGAGCCAGTTAGCGTTCTCGCGGTAGTACTGCAGGAAGCGCCCGGACAGCTCGATGACGGCGGACGGCGAGTCGACGGTGGCCAGCAGGTCGCCCTTGCGGATGGTCGCCCCGGCGGCGCCGCCGACGTAGAGCTCCCACCTGCCGTTGCCGATCGCCACCACGCCGACGTCCTTGACGTAGGCCTCAGCGCAGTTCCGCGGGCAGCCCACGACGGCCATCTTGATCTTCGCGGGGCTCTCGATGCCCTGGAACCGCGTCTCGAGGTCGATGCCGAGCTGGGTCGAGTCCCCGAGCCCGAAGCGGCAGAAGTCGCTGCCGACGCAGGTCTTCACCGTGCGCATGCTCTTGCCGTAGGCGTGGCCCGACGGCATGCCGAGGTCGGCCCACATGGCCGGCAGGTCCTCCTTGCGCACGCCGAGCAGGTCGATCCGCTGGCCGCCGGTCACCTTGACCATCGGCACCTCGTACTTCTCGGCGACGTCGGCGATGCGGCGCAGCTGGGCCGGGGTGGTGACCCCGCCCCTCATCTGCGGGACGACGGAGAACGTGCCGTCGCGCTGGATGTTGGCGTGCACCCGGTCGTTGATGAACTCGCCGTCCTTCTCCGGGACGAAGTCGACGCCCCAGAGCATCTTGAGCAGCGAGGTCAGGCCCATCTTCGACTTCGCGTCCTCCTTGCCCCTGGGGGCGAGCGCGGCGAAGACGGCGGAGACGCTGCGCAGGTCCTGCTCCCGGATGGCGGCCGTGAGCTCGGGCTTGGCCAGCGGGATGCCGGGGACGTACCAGGAGGCCGCGGGGTCCTCGGTCAGCTCGCCCTCGGCGGCCCACTCGACGACCCGCTCCACCAGCGGTTTGCACGAGCCGCAGCCCTTGCCGGCCCGGGTGCGGTCCATGACGCCCGACATCGAGGCGCAGCCATCGGCGACGACGTCGCAGATCGCCTGCTTGGTGACGCCGTTGCAGTTGCACACCTGGGAGTCCCCGGGCAGCTCGGCGACGCCCGCCTCCTCGGCGCCGTCGGAGAGGTCGACCAGGAGCCGGATGCGCTCCTCCGGGAGGGGCGCGCCCCGGTCGAAGGCCTGGGTGAGGAAGGCGACCTTGCGGGTGTCGCCGAGCAGGGTGGCGCCGACCAGCCGGTCGTCGCGGATGACCACCGACAGGTGCACACCGCGCGTGGGCTCGGAGATGACGAGGAACTCGTCGGCGTCCCGCTCGGGGGTGTTGATCCCCATGGTGGCGACGTCGACGCCGGCCACCTTCAGCTTGGTCGCCGTCCGGCTGCCGTGGTACTCCGCGCGGGGGTTCGTGCCGGTCAGGACGTCGGCGAGCACCGCGGCGTGTTCCCAGGCCGGGGCGACCAGGCCGTAGACCTCACCGCGGTGCTGGGCGCACTCGCCGATCGCGTAGACGTCGGGCTCGTCGGTGCGCAGCTGGTCGTCGACGACGACCGCCCGCTGCACCTCCAACCCCGAGCGGACGGCGAGGTCGGTGTTGGGGCGGACGCCGGCGGCGACGACGAGCAGGTCGCAGTCCAGGCGGCGGCCGTCCCGGAGCAGCACCCCCTCCACGGATCCCGCCCCGAGCACCTCGGTGGCCAGGACGTCGAGGTGCACGGTGATGCCCAGCGACCGGACGCTGCGCTCCAGAATCGCCCCGGCCTCCCGGGACAGCTGCGCGTTCATCAGCCACGGCGCGGCGTGCACCAGGTCGACGGCCAGCCCGTGGCCCTGCAGCGCCCGGGCCGCCTCCAGCCCGAGCAGCCCCCCGCCGAGGACGACGGCCTGCGTGCACGAGCCGACGGCCGCCAGCATCGCCCGCGTCTCGTCGATGGTCCGGAAGCCGTACACCCCGGGCAGCAGGCCGCCGTCGCCGGTGCGCACCCCGGTCATCGGCGGGATGAACGAGCTGCTCCCGGTGGCCAGCACCAGGTGGTCGTAGGCGGTGACCGAGCCGTCGGAGCCGTGCACGGCCTTGGCGGCGACGTCGATCCGCTCCACGCGCACGCCGGCGCGCAGGGTCACTCCGTTGTCGGCGTACCAGTCGTGGCTGTTGAGGAGGATGTCGTCCTCGTGCGACTCCCCCGCCAGCACCGGCGAGAGCATGATCCGGTTGTAGTTGCCGTGCGGCTCGTCGCCGAAGACGGTGATCCGGAACTGCTCGTCGCCGCCGCGCTCGAGCACCTCCTCCACGAACCGGGCGCCGGCCATGCCGTTGCCCACCACCACCAGCGAGGCCCGCTCGTCGAGGTCGTCGAACCGGATCGTGGTCAGGCCGGCGGGCCGGCCGCCCAGCACCGTCGTCATCAGACCTCCACCAGCCCGAGGTCGACGACCAGCTCGCCGGTGACGCCGACCGGCGCGCCCGCGTGCAGCTCCACGAGGGTGCCGCCGGGCAGGTCCTCCACCACCCGCAGCGGCACGTGCACGTCGCCCTTCGCCCCGATGGGGAACCAGCGCACCGGGACGCCGTCGCGCACGAGCAGGACGTAGACCAGGGCGTCGGTGGAGTTGCCGCCGCGGAAGTACAGCGCCTGGGCACTGGCACCACCGGGCACGGTGTAGCGCAGCGCGGGGTCCACCGGGCCGGGCTTGTCCAGGCCCTCCCCGGTGATCGGGTAGACGCCTTGCAGGAAGCGTGGGGTGCTGGTCACGCGGGAGGTCCTCCTCCGGGTCGGGAGCCGGGGCTCCGGGGTGGTGGGCGCCGGTTCGTGGGGACGGGGCAGCGGCTGGGCCGCCGCATCGGGGGCGGGCAGCCGCTCGACGGGGCCGGCGACGCGGGTGACGGCGACCGCGCAGACCTTGAAGGCGGGCATCTTGCTGACCGGGTCCAGCGCCCCGGCGTCGGTGAGCGCGTTGGCGCTGGAGCCGCCGCCCCAGTGGAAGGGCGCGAAGACGACGTCGGGGCGGATGTCCTCGCTGAGCGACGCCGAGAAGCGGGCCCGGCCGCGGCGGGTGGCCAGCTCCACGACGTCGTCCGGGCCGATCCCGAGCCGCCGCGCCAGGTCGGGGTGCAGCTCGGCCCGCGGCAGCGGCGCGAGCAGCTGCAGGCTGCGCGAGCGCCGCGTCTGGGTCCCCGACTGGTACTGCGCGAGGACCCGGCCCGTGGTGAGGACGTAGGGGTAGGCGGCGTCGGGCCGCTCGTGCGCCTCGACGTGCTCGACCCGCAGGAACCGGGCCCGGCCGTCGGGCGTGGCGAAGCGGTCGAGGAACAGCCGCGGCGTGCCGGGGTGGTCGGGCGCGGGGCAGGGCCAGAAGACGCCCTGCTCCTCGTCGATCCGCCGGTAGGTGATGCCGGAGTAGTCGGCCGCTCCCCCGGCGCTGGCCCGGCGCAGCTCGGCGAAGACCGTCTCCGCATCGCCGCTGAACCCGTTCCCGACGCCGAGCCGGGTGGCCAGCTCGGCCAGCAGCCGCAGGTCGTCGCGGACGCCGTCGGGCGGGTCGAGGGCGCGCCGGCGGCGGATCACCCGTCCCTCGAGGTTGGTCATCGTGCCGTCCTCCTCCGCCCACATGGCGCTGGGCAGGACGACGTCGGCGAGCTCGGCGGTCTCGGAGAGGAAGAAGTCGCTGACCGCGAGGAAGTCCAGGTCGCCGAGCCGGCTGACGACCCGCCGGGCGTCGGGCGCGGAGACGGCGACGTTGGAGGCCAGCACCAGCAGGGTGCGGACCCCGCCGTCGGTGCCCAGGGCGTCGAGCAGCTCGAAGGCCGAGCGTCCCGGCTGCGGCAGGTCGTCGGGGTCGACGCCCCACACGGCGGCCACGTGCGCGCGGGCGTCCGGGTCGGCCAGCCTCCGGTAGCCGGGCAGCTGGTCGGCCTTCTGCCCGTGCTCGCGGCCGCCCTGGCCGTTGCCCTGCCCGGTGACCGTCGCCCAGCCGCTGCCCTCCCGACCCGGCAGGCCGAGGGCGAGCGCCAGGTTGATCCACGCCTGGGCGGTGTCGGTGCCGCTGCGGTGCTGCTCGGCGCCGCGGGCGGTGAGCACGATCGCCCGCTCGGCGCGGGCCAGGGCGAACACCGTGCGCCGCTGGTCGGCGACCGGCACGCCGGTCAGCCGCTCCACCCGGTCGGGCCAGTAGGCGGCCACGCCCTCGCGGACCGGCTCGAAGCCGCTGGTCCGCTCGGCCACGTAGTCGAGATCGACCAGGCCCTCGGCGACGGCGATGTGCAGCAGCCCGTTGGCCAGCGCGAGGTCGGTGCCGGGCAGCGGCTGCAGGTGCAGGGCGGCGTTCCGGGCGGTCGCCGTCCGCCGGGGGTCGACGACGACGTGCTGCGCCCCCCGGGACCGCCCCTCGTCGAGGTACTGCATCGCCGGCGGCATGGTGTCCGCGGGGTTGGACCCGACCAGCATGACGACGTCGGCCGCCGCGAGGTCGCTCAGCGGGAACGGCATCCCGCGGTCCAGCCCGAAGGCGCGGACCGCCGCGCCCGCCGCCGAGGACATGCAGAACCGGCCGTTGTAGTCGATGGCGGAGGTGCGCAGCGCGACCCGGGCGAACTTGCCGAACTGGTACGCCTGCTCGTTGGTCAGCCCGCCCCCGCCGAAGCAACCGACGGCGTTCCGGCCGTGCTCGGCCTGGGTGCGCCCGATCGCGGCGACGACCCGGTCCAGCGCCTCGTCCCAGGTCGACTCCACCAGGGGGCTGGTGCGGTCGCCGGGCACCGCGCGGACCAGCGGGCGGGTGAGCCGCTCCGGGTGGTCGAGCAGCTCGGTCGCCGACCAGCCCTTGGAGCACAGGCCGCCGCGGTTGGTCGGGAAGTCGGCCGGCTGGAGGGTGGCCGGGCGGTCGCCGGCGGTCATGGTGATCCCGCACTGCAGCGAGCAGTAGGGGCAGTGCGTCCGCGTGGTGCGGGTGCGCGGCCCCACCAGGGCTCCGGGGAGGGCGGTCGCGGTCACGGCTCCGAGGGTCGACGGCGCCCGTTTCCCGGCGGCGGCACCGGCGTCAACCCTGCGTTCCGTCGTCCTCACCGCGCCCCGCCGTCGGGAGTGAGGGGTCCCTACGCTGGGCAGGTGAGCGATCGCGTGGTCTCGGTCCAGCTCGGCGCGCCGTCCGTCCGGCCCGCCGAGCCGCGCGACGTCCCGCGGATCGCCGCCACACTCACCCTCGCCACGGCCGCGTCGCGCTGGGCGCGCTGGGCGCTGCCGGAGGACGGCCGGGTGCAGCGGCTGACCCGGCTGTTCGAGCTGGACGCCGGGCACCGCGCGGTGGAGAGCGGCGCCTGCTGGGTGACCGAGGACGTCAGCGCCGTCGCCGCCTGGGAGGCCCCGCCCGGAGCGGCGGGCACCCGGCCCGTGCCGGACGACGTGCGCGCCGCGCTGGCCCGGGAGCTGCCGCACGTCAGCGGCGAGCACTGGTCGCGGGTCCGGGACACCCGGGAGCTGGTCGACGCCGCCCGGCCGACCGGCCCGCACTGGTGGCTGACCCACCTGGGCACCCGGCCGAGCAGCCGCCGCCGCGGCTACGGCGGCGCGCTGCTGGAGCCGGTGCTCGAGCGCTGCGACGCCGAGGGGCTGCCCGCCGCGGCCGCCGTCTGGGCCTGGGCCGGCGTCCGCTTCCTGCGCCGGTCCGGCTTCGAGGTGGCGCAGGAGCTGGCGACCTCCGACGGCGGGCTGCGGCTGTGGCTGGCCGTCCGCCCGCCGCAGGACTGATCCGCCCCGGGTGTCGATCCGCGGCCGGTCCGTTCGTACAGGAGGTGAGCGGACCGGCGAGCGGGCCGGCCGCCGACACCGAGGAGGACGACGATGGCGCAGTACCTGCTCACGATCTACCAGCCCGACGGCGGAGAGCCGCCGGTGGAGGTGCTCGAGCCGATCATGCGCGACCTGGACGCCGTCAACCGCGAGATGCGCGAGGCCGGCGCCTGGGTCTTCGCCGGCGGCCTGCACCCGCCGGAGACCGCCACGGTGGCCCGCCCCTCCGGGGACGAGGTGCTGCTGACCGACGGCCCCTACCTCGAGGGCAAGGAGCACGTCGGCGGGTTCACCGTCGTCGAGGCCCCGGACCTCGACGCCGCGCTCGAGTGGGGCCGCAAGCTCGCCCGCGCGATCACCCTGCCGATCGAGGTGCGGCCGCTGCAGGGCGGTCCCGGCTGCTGACCGGGCCCGTGTCCGGCGTACCGGCCGCTCAGGTCGAGCGGGTCTTCCGCGAGTCCTACGGGCGCGCGGTCGCCGTCCTGACCCGCCTCCTCGGCGACATCGACCTCGCCGAGGAGGCGGTCCAGGAGGCCTTCACCACCGCGGTCGCCCGGTGGCCGGCCGAGGGCGTGCCGCCCAGCCCCGCCGGCTGGATCGTCACGACCGCCCGCAACCGGGCGATCGACCGGCTGCGGCGCGAGTCGACCCGGGTCGACCGGTACCGCGCCGCGGCCCTCCTGCACGACCCCGACCCGCCGCCCGAGGAGGGCGCCGTGCGCGACGACCGGCTCCGCATGCTGTTCACCTGCTGCCACCCCGCGCTGTCCCCCGCGGCCCGGGTGGCGCTCACCCTCCGGCTGGTCGGCGGGCTCACCACGACCGAGATCGCGCACGTCTTCCTCGTGCCCGAGGCGACGATGGCGCAGCGGCTGGTGCGGGCCAAGAACAAGATCCGCGCCGCCCGGATCCCCTACCGGGTGCCCGCCGGGGCCGACCTCCCCGACCGGCTCGGCGGCGTCCTCGCCGTCGTCTACCTGATCGCCACCGAGGGGCACACGGCCACCTCCGGGGCGTCTCTGGTGCGGCCCGACCTCTCCGCCGAGGCGATCCGGCTGGCCCGGCAGCTGGCCGAGCTCATGCCCGACGAGCCCGAGGTCCTCGGCCTGCTGGCGCTGCTGCTGCTGGTCGAGTCGCGCCGGGCGGCGCGGACCACGCCGGACGGCGACCTGGTGCCGCTGCCCGAGCAGGACCGCCGGCTCTGGAACGCGGCGCTGGTCGCCGAGGGGCAGGCGCTGGTGCGGCGGTGCCTGCGCCGGAACGCCCCGGGGCCCTACCAGGTGCAGGCCGCGATCCAGGCGGTGCACAGCGACGCCCCGACGGCGGCCGGCACCGACTGGCGGCAGGTGCTGGCCCTCTACGACCAGCTCCTGGCGCTGGCACCGGGCCCGGTGGTCGCGCTGAACCGGGCGGTCGCCGTGGCCGAGGTCGAGGGACCCGCGGCCGCGCTCGCGGCGGTCGAGCAGCTGGACCTGCCGCGCTCGCACCTGCTGCCCGCCGTCCGGGCCGACCTGCTGCGCCGGTTGGGCCGGGCCGCCGAGGCCGCCACCGCCTACGACGCCGCGATCGCCGTGGCCGGCAACGCCGCCGAGCGGGCGTTCCTCGAGCGGCGCCGGGCCGCGCTCGGCGGGGTGGGTGGGGTGCCGCGACGTGGGTCGTTGTGACCTGGGCCACACCTGGTGAGGATGCACGCCATGCCACCCACCTCCGTCCACCTCAACGGCAGCGTGAACCTCCCCGACACCGAGACCGTGATGCGGGAGGTGGTCACGCGGCTCCCCACCGGGCTGCGTCGCCTGCCCGACGGCGAGACCGGCGACCGCGCCAACTGGATCTGGTTCCAGCTGGAGCGGTTCCGGCAGACACCCGGCCTCGAGCAGGCGGCCGCGATGGACCAGCTCGCCGAGGGCTACGAGGAGATGCCGAAGGTCCGGCTCGCCGACGGCGCGGACCCGGGGGCCGTCCGGTGGCCGGACCTGGGCTACGCCGACGCCTACCAGCAGTCGTTCGAGGTGTACCGCACGCTCCGGGACGAGGGCGCGGTGCCGCCCGGCGTGCGGTTCCAGGTCCAGTACCCCACGCCGCTGGCCGCCATCAACGCCTGGGTGGTCCCCGAGGACCAGGACCGGCTGGAACCGTCGTACGAGGCCGCGCTGTTCGCCGACCTCGACCGCCTGCTCGGCGCCCTGCCGCACGAGCAGATCGCCGTCCAGTGGGACGTCGCGGTGGAGTTCGGGATCCTGGAGGCCCAGTTCCTCACCGCCGGCCAGGACCTCCCCTCCATCGTCGAGCGGCTGGCCCGGTGCGTCGACCGCGTGCCCGGGGACGTCCCGGTCGGGCTGCACCTCTGCTACGGCGACTACCAGCACCACCACTTCCGCGACCCGGACTCCCTGGCCCTGCAGGTGCAGGTGGTCAACGGCGTCGCCGAGGCGGCGCGGCGCCGGGTCGACTGGATCTCCTTCACCGTCCCCCAGCACCAGCGCGACCCGTCGTTCTTCGCCCCCCTCCGCGACCTGCGCCGCTCGGAGGGGACCGAGCTGTACTTCGGCCTGGTCCCCTACCACCCGGACCAGCAGGCCGAGGGCACCACGGCCGAGCAGGTCCGGCTCGTCGACGAGCAGCTCGGCGGGGGCGAGTGGGGCGTCTGCACCGAGTGCGGGCTGGGCCGGGCCCAGCGGGAGGAGGTGCCGCCGCTGCTCGACCTGCACCGGGCGATCCTCGACCGCGCGCGGGGCTGAGGGGCGTCAGTCCCAGTGCCGACGGGAGCGCTTGAGCTCGCCCCGCTGCTTCTTGGCCTGGATCCGCCGCTCCTGGGAGCCCTTCGTCGGCTTCGTGCGGCGCCGGGCCGGAGCCGGCGGCGCGAGCGCGGCCCGCAGCACCGCGGCCAGCCGGTCGCGGGCGGCCTGCCGGTTGCGCAGCTGCTGGCGGTGCTCGCTGGCGGCGACGGTCAGCACGCCGTCCACCAGCCGGCCGCCCAGCCGCTGGGCCAGCCGGTCGCGCTGGCCGTCGGTCAGCCCCGGCAGCTCCAGCGGGGCGACCGACAGCTCGACCCGGGAGTCGGCGGTGTTGACGCCCTGCCCGCCGGGCCCCGAGGAGCGGGAGAACCGCCAGCCGAGCGCGTCCGCGGGCACGACGAGGGACCCGGTGACCGGCAGGTCACCGGCGGCGTCGTCCCCGGCCGGCACCGGACCAGTGTCGCCGACAGGGCACCGGGCCGTGCCGCCGGAGCCTCCCGCCGCTGACGCCGGGACCGCGCTCAGGTGACGGCCGCGGCTCCGGCGGCGGCCGGCACCGGGTCGGCACCTCCGGCCGCGCCCGGGCGGCAGCGGGCCAGCCGGCGCAGGGTCAGCCAGCTGCCCCGGGCGGCGCCGTGCCGCTCGAGCGCCTCGACCGCGTAGGCCGAGCAGGTCGGCTGGTAGCGGCACACCGGCGGGCGGCGCGGGCTGACCTCCCGCTGGTAGACGCGGACCGCGGCGACCAGCCGGTCGCGCACGCGGGTCCCGCGGGGGCCGGTGCCGGCGGTGTGCACGTGCCGCACCGTCGTCGGCACGAGGAACAGCCCGTCCACGCCGCAGCCGATCGCGTTGGCCAGGCAGCAGCCGGTGTTGAGGAGCAGCAGGTCGCGCAGGCAGCCGCCGTCCCGGTCGGAGCCGCCGCGGTACCGCCGTCCGTAACCGGGCGGCGGGCCGTAGCGCCCGTAGCCGGGCCGCAGGCCGCGATACCGCCGCGGCGGGCGGCGCCGCGGGCCCCACCCGCTGCTCCAGATGAACACCATGGGTCCCCTGTACCGCGGGAGGATCGCCCTCATGCCCGACCGCGCGCTCGCCGACGCCCTGGCCGCCGGCCCGGTCGTGCTCGACGGCGGCCTCGCCACGGAGCTGGAGGCCCGGGGCTGCGACCTCACCTCGGCGCTGTGGTCGGCGCGGCTGCTGCGGGACGACCCGGAGGCGCTGGTGGCCGCGTCCGCCGCGTTCGCCGCGGCCGGGGCACAGGTCGTGACGACCGCGAGCTACCAGGCGTCGGTGGCGGGCTTCGCGGCGGCCGGCGTGGGTGCCGACGACGCCGCCGCCCTGCTCGCCTCGTCGGTCGCGCTGGCCCGCCGGGGCGCGCCGGACGCGTGGATCGCCGGGTCGGTCGGCCCGTACGGCGCGGTGTTGGCCGACGGCTCGGAGTACACCGGCGCCTACTGCGACGCGGTGTCGGTGGCCGAGCTGCGCGCGTTCCACCGACCGCGGATGGCGCTGCTGGCCGAGGCGGGGGCCGACGTCCTGGCCTGCGAGACGGTGCCCGCGGCGGCGGAGGCCGAGGCGCTGCTGGCCGAGGCCGAGGACCTGGGTGTCCCGATCTGGCTGTCCCTCACCGCGGTCGTGGACGGCGCCGGCGTCGTCCGCACGAGGCGCGGGGAGCGGGCCGCCGACGTGTTCGCGATGGCGCGCGGCGTGGCCGCCGTCGTCGCCGTCGGGGTCAACTGCACCGCGCCGTCCGCCGTCGGGCCGGCCCTGGCCGCGGCGGCGTCCGCCGGCCGGCCGCTGGTCGCCTACCCGAACAGCGGCGAGGGGTGGGACGCCGCCGCACGCCGATGGACGGGGGCCGGTCGCCTCGACGCGGCCGACGTGCCGGGCTGGGTGGCCGCCGGTGCCCGCCTCGTGGGCGGCTGCTGCCGGGTCCGCCCCGCCGACATCGCCCGCCTCGCCGCCGCCCTGCGCTGAGTGGAGTCGTCCGCCGGGGCGGACCCCGCCCGCGGGCCCCCCCGCCCGCGCACACGCACGGCGGG
>NZ_JAQISV010000057.1:0-7274 GCF_048569675.1 Geodermatophilus sp. CPCC 206100 | reverse complement strand
CCGGCGCGGGGGAGCGGGACCGCGGGCGCGCGGCACCCCCGCCCCCGCGCAACTCCGCGACAGCCCACAGGATGGGCTTGCCGCCGGTCACCGCGACGCGGGCGCCGGAGACGTAGGACGCCTCGTCGCTGGCCAGCAGCACGTACACCGGCGCCAGCTCGGCCGGCTGGCCGGGACGGCCCATCGGCACCTGCTGGCCGAAGCTCTCCACCTTCTCCTCGTCCATGGTCGCCGGGATCAGCGGCGTCCAGACGGGGCCGGGCGCGACGCTGTTGGCCCGGATCCCCTTCTCCGCGTACATCTGCGCCAGCGAGGCGGTGAAGTTGGCGATGCCCGCCTTGGTCATCGCGTAGGCGATCAGGTGCGGGCTCGGGCTGTCGGAGTTGACCGACGACGAGTTGATGATCGACGCACCCGGCTGCATGTGCGGGATGGCGTCCTTGCACAGGGTGAACATCGCCGACAGGTTCAGCGCGACGGTGTGGTCCCACTCGTCGTCGGAGATCTCCTCCAGCGTCGGGTGGCTCATCTGGAACGCGGCGTTGTTGACCAGGACGTCGATCTTCCCGAACGCCTCGACCGCCTTCGGCACGATCGTCTTGGCGTGCGCCCGGTCGGCGAGGTCACCCGGCACCAGCACGCACGTCCGGCCGGCCTCCTCGACGTACCTCTTGGTGTCCTCGGCGTCCTCGTGCTCGTTCAGGTAGGAGATCAGGACGTCGGCGCCCTCGCGGGCGAAGGCGATCGCGACCGCCCGGCCGATGCCGCTGTCCCCACCGGTGATGACCGCCGCCTTGCCGGTCAGCCTGCCGGACCCGCGGTAGGTCTCCTCCCCGTGGTCGGGCTTCGGGTCCATGGCGCCGAGCGTGCCGGGCACGTCCTGCTGCTGGGCGGGCTGGGACTCGGGGCGGGGTGACGACACGGGGCTCCTCCGGTGGGTGGCGCGGGCGCCCGGGTCCCGGTGACCCCGGCGTCCTCGCCCGCCCGCCTACCCCGCTCGCTCGGCGGAGAACCGGACGAGGACGGCGGTCACGCCGCCCGCGGGACCGCCGCCCGGGACGGGGGCGCGACGGGGAGCTGCCAGCGCATCTCGAGACGCCGTCGGCCCGAGCCGTCCGTGATGAAGACCCACTGGCACTCCGGACACCGCGTGTCGCGCATGGGATGGACACCTCTCGTTCACCTGTTGTTCACCTGGGAACGAGCATCGCCCACCGGGACGCCCGGGTGCACCGTCCGTTACCGGATCGTGACCGTCTCTGACCCCGCGGGGCGACGGCGGGAAGGTCTCCGGCCTGGGGCACGCTGTGCTCCCTGATGACCGCGATCGCCCCGCCCCTCCTCGACGACCCCGCCGACCTGTCCGCGCTGCGCACCCTCGGCGCGGACGCCGACGACCTGTTCACCCGGTTCGCCGCGTGGGCGGAGGCCGGCGGCACGACGCTGTACCCGCACCAGGAGGAGGCGCTGATCGAGCTGGTCAGCGGCGCCAACGTCGTCCTGGCCACGCCCACCGGCTCGGGCAAGTCCCTGGTCGCGACGGGCGCGCAGTACGCGGCCCTGGCCGCCGGACGGCGCAGCTGGTACACCGCGCCGATCAAGGCGCTGGTCAGCGAGAAGTTCTTCGCGCTCTGCGGGGTCTTCGGCGCGGCCAACGTCGGCATGCTGACCGGCGACGCGGCGGTGAACCGGGACGCGCCGATCATCGCCTGCACCGCGGAGGTGCTGGCCAACGTGGCGTTGCGGGAGGGCGCCGACGCCGACGTGGGCCTGGTCGTCATGGACGAGTTCCACTTCTACGGCGACCCCGACCGCGGCTGGGCCTGGCAGGTGCCGCTGCTGGAGCTGCCCCGGGCGCAGTTCCTGCTCATGAGCGCCACGCTCGGCGACGTCACCACGCTGCGGGAGGACCTCACCCGCCGGACCGGCCGGCCCACCGCCCTCGTCGCCACCGCCGAGCGCCCGGTGCCGCTGCACCACTACTACGCGACCACGCCGATGCACGAGACCATCCAGGAGCTGCTGGACACCCGGCAGGCACCGGTCTACGTCGTCCACTTCACCCAGGCCTCGGCACTGGAGCGGGCGCAGGCGCTGATGAGCGTCAACGTGTGCACCAAGGAGGAGAAGGCCGCGATCGCCGACATGATCGGCGGGTTCCGGTTCACCTCCGCGTTCGGGACGACGCTCTCGCGGCTGGTCCGCCACGGCATCGGCGTCCACCACGCCGGGATGCTGCCCAAGTACCGGCGGCTGGTGGAGCAACTGGCCCAGGCCGGGCTGCTCAAGGTCATCTGCGGCACCGACACCCTCGGCGTCGGCATCAACGTGCCGATCCGCACCGTCGTCTTCTCCGCGCTGTCCAAGTACGACGGCACCCGCACCCGGCTGCTCAACGCGCGGGAGTTCCACCAGATCGCCGGGCGCGCCGGCCGGGCCGGGTACGACACCGCGGGCACCGTCGTGGTGCAGGCCCCCGAGCACGAGGTCGAGAACCTCAAGCAGTTCGCCAAGGTCGCCGACGACCCGAAGAAGCGCCGCAAGCTGGTGCGCCGCAAGGTGCCCGAGGGCATGGTGCCGTGGTCGGAGGCGACCATGCGGCGGCTCATCGACGCCGATCCGGAGCCGCTGACCAGCAACATGCGGGTGACGACGGCGATGGTCCTCGACGTCGTCGACCGCCCGGGAGACCCCGTCGTCGCCATGCGGCGGCTCCTGACCGAGAACCACGAGCCGCGCAAGCGGCAGCTGCGGCACATCCGTGAGGCGATCGGCATCGCCCGCTCGCTGCTGCAGGCCGGCGTCCTCGAACGGCTGCCCGAGCCCGAGCCCGACGGCCGCCGCTACGACCTGACCGTCGACCTGCCGCCGGACTTCGCGCTCAACCAGCCGCTGTCCACCTTCGCCCTGGCCGCCATCGAGCTGCTGGACCCGGCGAGCGACACCTACGCCCTCGACGTGGTCAGCGTCATCGAGGCCACCCTCGACGACCCCCGCCAGATCCTCGCCGCGCAGCTGAACAAGGCCAAGGGCGAGGCCGTGGCGCAGATGAAGGCCGAGGGCATCGAGTACGACGAGCGGATGGAGCTCCTGGAGGGGATCACCCACCCCAAGCCGCTGGAGGAGCTGCTCGAGCACGCCTTCGGCGTCTACGTGCACACCAACCCGTGGGCCGCCGACGCCCACCCCTCCCCGAAGTCGGTCGTGCGGGACATGTGGGAGAACGCGTACACCTTCCGCGAGCTGGTCAACACCTACGGGCTGACCCGCGCGGAGGGCGCGGTGCTGCGCTACCTGTCCGACGCGGTGAAGGCGCTGCGCTCCGGCGTCCCGGCGGCCGCGCGCACCGAGGAGGTCACCGACCTCGTCGAGTGGCTGGGCGAGCTGGTGCGGCAGGTCGACTCCAGCCTGCTCGACGAGTGGGAGCAGCTGACCAGCCCCGACCAGCCGCTCGACGTGCCGGTCGCCGTGCCCGCCCGGCCCCGGCCGCTCACCGGCAACGAGCGGGCGTTCACCGCGATGGTGCGCAACGCGCTGTTCCGGCGGGTGGAGCTGTGGGCCCGCCGCCGCTGGTACGACCTCGGGGAGCTCGACCGGGCCTCCGGCTGGGACGCCGACCGGTGGGGCGAGGTCGTGCAGGGCTACTTCGCCGAGCACGCGGAGGTGCACACCGGCGCCGACGCCCGCGGCCCGGCGCTGCTCATCTGGGACAAGAGCGAACCGGGCGTGTGGCGGGTGCGCCAGATCGTCGACGACCCGGCCGGCCACCACGACTGGGGCCTCGACGTGGCGGTCGACCTCGAGGCGTCCGACGAGGAGGGCGCCGTCGTGCTGCGCCTGCTCGACGCCGGCCGCAAGGACTAGAGGGGGCCGGCTGCCTCGGCGATCGCCTCGAGCAGGTCCAGGGCCACCCCGCGCAGCCGGCCCTCGGGGTCGTACGACGGGTCGTAGGACGCCAGCGTGGCCGAGACGACCGGCAGGTGGACGGCGGTCCGCCGCAGCAGGTCGTGCACCTCCTCCGCCGTGAGCCCGCCGCGGGCGGCGTAGCCGTTGGCCGAGGCGATCGGCGGGTCGTGGACGTCGAGGTCGACGTGCCAGTGGACGGCGTCCACCCGGGCGGCCAGCCCGGTGAGGGCGGCCTCGACCGCGGCCGGGTCGCGGGCCTGCGCGGGCCGCAGCCAGGTCACCGCCGAGGCCTCGAGCACCCGCGGGGGCAGTGGGGCCGGCGCCCATGCGGACGTCGCGGAACACCGAGTCGAACGGCGCGGACAGCAGGCGGACGGGCACGGGCGCGGGCATGACGGTGATCACACCACCGCCGGCCGCCGGGCTGTGACCGCCCGTGCCACGCTCGACGGGTGACCGGCTGGCAGATGGTCGCGGTCGCGGCGGCCGGGCTGGCCGCCGGCGGCATCAACGCCGTCGTCGGCTCGGGGACGCTGGTCACCTTCCCGGTCCTGCTCGCCGTCGGGCTCCCGCCGGTGACGGCGACGGTGACCAACTCCCTGGGCCTGGTGCCGGGCAACCTCACCGGGTCGATCGGCTACCGGCGCGAGCTGCGCGGGCAGCGGGGCCTGCTCCTGCGGCTGCTGCCGGCGTCGGTGCTGGGCGCGCTCACCGGCGCCTTCCTCCTGCTGCACCTCCCCGCGTCGGCCTTCGAGGCGGTGGTGCCGGTCCTGGTCGGCCTGGCGGTCGTGCTGGTCGCCGTCCAGCCGCTGCTGCAGCGGGCGCTGGCCCGCCGCCGCAGCGACGAGGACGCACCGGACCGGCTGGGCCGCGGGCGGCTGGCCGCGCTGTTCGCCGGCGCCTACGCCACTGGCAGCTACGGCGGCTACTTCGCCGCCAGCCAGGGCGTGCTGCAGATCGGCATCTTCGGACTGCTGCTGCACGAGTCGCTGCAGCGCCTCAACGCGCTCAAGAACGTGCTCACCCTGGCGGTGAACGCGGTCGCCGCGGGCGTCTACGTCGTCGTCGCGACCGACCGGGTGGACTGGGTGGCCGCGGGGCTGGTCGCCGGGGGCGCGCTGCTCGGCGGGCACCTCGGGGCACGGTTCGGCCGGCGGCTGCCGCCGGCGGTGCTCCGGACCGCGATCGTCGTCCTCGGCTGCGTCGCGATCGCCGTGCTGCTGACCCGCTGACCGGCCCCGTTGGGTGCGCCGGGGGTGCGCGCGGCAAGCTGGTGCCGTGACCGCCACCCAACGGTTCGACGACACCTTCCGCTCCGCACCGGCCGAGCTGGCCGCGCCCGAGTTCCTGCCGGCGCGCCTGGCCCGTGCCTGCGCCGCCGCCCTGGGCGTCGAGGGCGCCGGGCTGAGCCTGCACGTCGGCGCGCTGAAGACCCCGATCGGCGCGAGCGACGAGGTCACCGCGTACGCCGAGCGTCAGCAGTTCACCCTCGGTGACGGCCCCTGCCTGCGGGCCTCGGACGACGGCTCGACGATCGCCTTCGACGAGGAGGACATCGAGCGCAACTGGCCCGAGTTCTGGCAGTCCCTCACGACGGAGACGCCGTACCGGGCGGTGCTGTCGGTGCCGCTGCCCCCGCCGCTGGGCCCGCTGGTCGTGCTGGACCTCTACGTGCGGGACCCGGCCGCACTGACCCGACTGCCGCGCGAGGAGGTGACCGCCGTCGTCACGCGCACGGGCGCCGAGCTGGCGCTGACCGTCACCGGACCGGAGTTCCCCGACGACGGCAGCGGCTGGCTGGACACCCCCGACGCCCGGCGGCGGACTCAGGTCTGGCAGGCCATGGGGCTGGTGGGGGTGGAGTTCGACCTCGACGGCCCCGACGCCATCGCGGTCATGCAGGGGGCCGCCCTGGCCAGCGGGCGGGTGGTCGACGACGTGGCCGAGGAGCTCGTCACCGGCCGGGTGACGCCGGGCGAGCTGTGGGACGAGCCGGTTCCCGAGGACGACGCCGGGTGAGTCCCTGGGAGTTCGGCTTCCTCGTCCTCGCCGGCGTCGGAGCCGGGCTCACCGGCAGCATCGCCGGCCTGGCCTCCCTGGTCAGCTATCCCGCGCTGCTGGCCACCGGCCTGCCGCCGGTGACCGCCAACGTCACCAACACCGTCTCCCTGGTCCTCAACAGCGTCGGCTCGGTGAGTGCCTCCGGGCCGGAGCTGCGCGGGCAGGGCCGGCGGCTGCTGCGGCTGGCCGCGGGGGCGGTGCTCGGCGGCGCCGCGGGCGCGGCGCTGCTGCTGCTGACGCCGTCGGACGCGTTCGAGCGGATCGTGCCCTGGCTGATCGCCGGGGCGTCAGTGGCCCTGCTGCTGCAGCGGCCGCCGCGGGAGCTGGCCGCCGAGGGAGCCCGGGCGCACCCCGACCACCGGGATCCCTGGTGGCTGCCGCTGGGCACCTTCGCGGTGGCCGTGTACGGCGGCTACTTCGGCGCGGCGGCCGGCGTCATGATGCTGGCGATGTTCCTGCTCTCCACCGGAGAGGGCCTGCCCCGGGGGAACGCGCTCAAGAACGTCGTGCTGGGCATCGCCAACGCGGTGGCAGCGGTCGGCTTCCTCGTCCTGGCGCCCGTGGCGTGGTCGGCGGCGCTCCCGCTGGCCCTCGGCCTGTTCGTCGGCGGCCGGATCGGACCCGGGGTCGTCCGCCGTGCGCCCCAGACGGTGCTGCGCCGGCTGATCGCCGTCGCCGGCCTCGGGCTCGCCGTGCACCTGGCGGTCCAGGCCCACACCTGAGTTGCTCCCGGGGCTGTCAGGTGACCGCGCCCCTGGGTCACCTTCCGCGCCCCGGTCCGCTCCTCGCTCGTTCCTCGCTGCGATGCTCCCGGGGCTGTCAGGTGACGTAGGCGGCGAGGAAGAGCACGAAGGCGCTGGCCAGCAGGAGCAGCCGGGCCGGCGTCAGGCCGTTGATGAGGTTGGCCGTCGCCTCCACCCAGGCCGGCCGGATGCCGGCCTCCCGGGCGCCGCGGCGCACCAGGCGCACCTCGTCGGCGAGCAGCGCCCCGGCCGCGCCGAGCATCCCGAGCCCGACGGTGAGGAACACCAGGGCCAGCCGCTCGCTGAACGCCTCGGCCACCCCGCTGAGCAGCAGGGACACGACGATGCCGGCGACGAGGCCGAGCAGGGCCCCGGCCACCGGCGCCCACGGGCCCATGCGGGTCAGCGGGCTGGCCCGCCGCGGGCCCACCCGGGGCCGGCCCGTCACCGGCAACGTGGCCTGGTGCCCCTCGGGCGGCAGCGGCGCCGGGGCCGGCGCGGGAGTCGGTGCGGGCGGTGCCGGCGGCCCGGGGTCAGGCGCGGGCGGCGCGGCGGGCGGGGCGA
>NZ_JAQISV010000056.1:0-35208 GCF_048569675.1 Geodermatophilus sp. CPCC 206100 | reverse complement strand
CGGGGCCCCGCCCGCGTGGGGGACCGCCGGTCCCGGCCCCCGCCCGGGCCTCGGCCCCGGGGGTCGCCGGTGGCCGAGGCGGTCGAACGGGGGGCGGTCCTCATCCGAGGACGCCGGTGAGCCAGAGGATCCAGGCCAGCCCGCCGAGGGCGAACAGGCCGTTCACGGCGGTGCGCCGCCACGACGCCGGCAGGAGGGCCGACAGTCCCAGCACGGTGAGCAGCTCGACCGCGACCGTGAGCGTGCCGAGCAGCTCGGGACCGTGGCGGGTCGCGACCGGCTCACCGGCCATGGCCACCGGGCCGTCGACCTGCGACATGCCCGAGAAGTAGTCCACCCCGGTGATGGGGTCGAACTGCAGCATCCGCTCGGTCTTGTCCGTGTGCGCGTGCCCGGTCGCGGCGTGGTCGGCGACCGCGAAGGAGTCGAGCAGCGAGGTGGCGTGCGCGACCAGGTAGAGGCCGAGCAGGCCGACCGTGCCGATCAGCGCGAGGGCGACGAGCCGCCGGTCCGGCGACTGCCCGGCCCAGCTGGTCATCAGCAGCCAGAGGGCCAGACCGACCTGGGCGAGGGCGGTGAGGAGGAAGAACCCGACCGCCAGCTCACCCGCGCCGAGGTGGTCGGCGGCGGCGACCACGTGGAGGGCGCCGGCCACGCCGGCACCGGCCGCCGCGGCCCACAGCCACCAGGCCCCCCGGCGGCCGGCGCGCCCGGTGGGGGGCGCCTCGGCGGCCGGGGCGACGGTGGTGCTCACTGCCCGCCGCCCTCGGTCGTCGTGGTGGCGGTGGCCGGGGTGGTGGACCCGGTCGCAGTGGACTCGGTCGAGGTGGACTCGGTCGAGGTGGCCTGGGTCGAGGTGGACTCGGTCGAGCTCCCCGAGGACGAGTCGTCGACCGGCGCGGCCGGGGCCGCCGGCGGCTGCGCCGGGACCAGGTCGGGCGCCGGCAGTGCCTTGGGCGGGCAGGAGTTGATCGCGTCGCAGTCGATGTCGTGGTGCCCCACCTGGTACTGGAGCATCATGTCGTGGTCCTCGTGCGACAGGTTGTGGCAGTGGATCATGTACCGCCCGTCCTCGTGCTCGAACTTCATGAGCAGTCGCACGGTCTCGCCCTCGGCGATGTAGACCACGTCCTTGGGGCCGCGCTCCTCGGGCATCGGCGGCAGGCCGTCCCGGGTGAGGACTTTGAAGTCGACCAGGTGGATGTGCAGCGGGTGGAACCAGCCGCCCCCGTTGTTCGTGATCTCCCAGATCTCGATGTCGTCACGAGCAGGGTTGGCGAACAGGCGGGTGTAGTTCGACCGCACGACGTCGTCCCACGTCTGGTCGTTGATCTTCCACATGCTGTTGCTGCGGTGCAGCTCCATCTGGCGGACGGTCTTGCGGTCGGCGGCCTTCAGCATCATGGCCGGGTGCGGCGCGCCCAGCTGGCCGGGGGCCTTGTTGTTCGCGGTGCTGCTCACCTTGGTGCCGACCTCGAACTGCATGATCTTGTTGGTGTTGTCGTAGTCCGTCGCGTTGTCCACGCCGTCGTTGAGCAGCTGGACCTTCTGGCCCTTGAGGTCCTTGAAGTCGAGGATGAACTCGATGCGCTCGGCCATGCCGATCCGGAACGTGGTGACGTCCTGGGCGAACTGCATGAAGCCGCCGTCGGTGGCGATCAGCTTCATGGGCATGCCGTTGCTCATCCGGAGCTGGTAGCCGCGGGCGAGGGAGCCGTTCAGCATCCGGAACCGGTACTTGCGCGGCTCGACCTTCATGTTCGGCCACGGCACGCCGTTGACCAGGATGATGTCGCCGTAGAGGCCGTCCTCACCGGAGTCGTCGAACACCAGCTGGCCGTCGGCGCTGAGGATGACGTCGCTGAGGATCAGCGGCGCCTCGTACTGCCCGGGGGCGACCGGCGGCAGGCTCGGGTCGTACTGCGGGATCTCGAGCGCCTGCTCCAGCTCGCGGTCGACCAGGTGGTACTGGGCGGCCAGGCCCATGTAGACGTTCTGCGCGGTGTGGTGCACGCCGTGGTCGTGGTACCAGAGCGTCCGGGGGGCGCAGCTGTTCGGGTACTCGTAGTTCTTCCACTCGCCCGGGTTGCTCAGGTCGCCGGCGTAGCCGTCGAACTGCGGCTTGGACGGGGACCCGTGCAGGTGCAGGGAGGTCCACGGCACGTAGCCCAGGGTCGGGTGCTTGACCGGCAGGTCGTTGATGACCTGCATGACCGTGCGGCGCGGGGCCTTGTTGCCGTTGGCGTCCCTGCCGATGTAGGACCGGATGGTCGGGCCCGGGATGGACTTGTTGTAGCTCCACATCTTGGTCCACATGCCGGGGGCGATCTGCGCCTGGACGTTGGTCTCGGTGATCCGGTAGTAGTCCGTCCCGATGTAGGCGCTGCCCTTGATCGGCTCGCCGGGGCGGTGCGCGTTGCCGGGGACCGGCACGTAGTCGTCCGGGACCTTGCCGTAGCTGTCGCCGGGGACGTCGTCCCGGGCGACCGGCTCGAGCACCGGCGGCGCCTTGAAGGCGGCAACGAAGGGCTTCGGCATCTTGCTCGACGCGAGGGTCGACGCCGTCGCCGCCTTCAGGATGGCCTGGAAGGGGAGCGCTGCGGCGGCAGTGCCGGCGAGAGAGACCTTGAGAACGTCTCGTCGGTTCAGGCTGGGCGTGTCCATCGGGGAAGCTCCTTCTACTGCCGCCTCGTGCGGTAGTGGAACTCTCTCGATCCAGCCCCTCCTGTCACAGCCGTCGCAGGGGGATCCTCCCCACCCGCAAATGGGGGGTCTGTGCAGGTCAGCGCGCTGTTTGTGTCACTGACCGTGACCCAGCGGTACCACTGCGGTCAGCAGCGCTCCGCCACCACGGCGCTCGTCGAGCGTCACCGTCCCGCCCAGGTCGACGACCCGGTCGCGCAGCAGCGACATGCCGAGGTGACCCTCGGAGCGTCGGTCGGTGCCGGACTCCGGGAAGCCGACGCCGTCGTCGGCGACCTCCAGCCGCACCGCCCGCGCCCCGCCCAGCTCGGTCTCCTCGAGCGTGATCCAGGCGTGGGTGGCCTGGGCGTGCTTGGCCACGTTCGCCAGGGCCTCCTTGGCGGTGCGGTAGATCACCGCCGCCGCGTCGGGCGTCATGTCCGGCAGCGGGCCGGCGTCCATGAGGATCTCGATGCCCTCGGCGCGCAGCGGCTCGGCCATGTCGGCGATGGCCACGCCGAGGCCGGGCCCGCTGAGGTCCGGCGGGTAGATGTCGACCATGAGGCGCCGCAGCGACTGCACGGCGTGCCGGACGGCGGTCACCAGCCGGTCCACCGTGGCCTGGCGTTCGGGGGGCAGGCTGCCGCGGATGGCCGAGAGGGCGTAGCTGACCCCGGCCAGGTCCTGCACGGGCCCGTCGTGCACGTCGGCGGCGATGGCGCGGCGCTCGCGGTCGGAGGCCTCCATGGACCGCTGCATGAGCGCGGTCCGCTCGGCCTCCTGCCGGCTCACCCGGCGGGCGAGCGACGTCGCGATCGGGATCTGCACGACCTGGAGCAGCACCAGGGCGCCGATGGCCATCGGGATGATCTGGCTGCGGAGCCGGGCCGCCTGCCGGTCGATGGTCTCGTAGGAGAAGTAGGCCTCGAACGCCAGTTGCTCGTTGGCCGCGGTCATCGGCGTGTAGACCTCGAGCTGCGCCACGCCGGTCGCCGAGGTCTCCGGGTTCTCGTCGACCTCGGCGACGGTCTCCCCTGCGACGGCCCGGAGCATCTCCTCCGAGGGAGGGATCCGGTCGTTGATCAGCGCCGGGTCGCTGGCGTAGATGATCTCGCCGGTGGGGCGCCAGACCACGATCTTGGTGACCGATCCGTCGCTCATCCGGTAGCCGACGACCCGATCGAGCTGCTCGATCCGCCCGGGGAGCCCCAGCAGGTGCTCCTCGAGGATCGGCGCGACCAGCAGCGCTCCCAGGCGTTCCGCGGCGCGCTCGGCCTCGGCCAGCGCGTTGGCCCGCGCGATCCGCTCGCTGATCCAGATCGTCCCTGCCGACACGACGAGCAGCACCAGGAGTGCGGTCAGGCAGAACGCCAGGAGTTCGCGACGGGGGCCGCCGTCCCGGGCGGGGCGGCGGCCCTTGGGAGTCCGGGGCTGGTCGGTGGAGACGCGGCCGGCGGCCTCAGTGCTCATCAACGGAGCTGAGGAGCCCCAGCTGCTGCGCCTTCACGACCGCCTCGAGCTGAGAACGGACGCCGAGCTTGGCGTGCAGCGACTTTACGTAGCCGCGGCAGGTCTCGAGGGTGATGCCGAGGACCCGGGCGATCGCCTTGACCTGCATGCCCCGGCCGAGGCAGTCCAGGACCTCCTGCTCGCGGCGGGTCAGCTGGGGCGCCGCGCCGCGGGCGGGTGAGGCGGCCGGCGCGCACGTCGCGCCGCCGGAGAACGTGGAGGGGGCGACGAGCATCTGGCCCGGCTGCACCCGGGACAGGACGTCGATCATCTCGGCCAGCGAGCCGTCCTTGGGGATGAACGCCGAGGCGCCGGCCTGCGCGGCGCGGACCACCCAGTCGGGGTCGCGGTGCGCGGTCACCACGGCGACGACGGCCCGCGGGGCGACCTCGCGGACGCGCCGGGTGGCGGCCAGCCCGTCCTGGCGCGGCATCTCGATGTCCATGACGACGATGTCGGGCTGGAGCTCCTGGGCCATGGCGATCGCCTGGCCGGCCGAGTGCGCCGTCCCCACGGCGTCCATGCCGGCCGAGGCGAGGGCGCCCGACAGCAGCTCGGCGAAGGTGCGGTGGTCGTCGACCACCAGCACCCGAGTCATGTCGGTTTGCCGGTCGAGCTGTGCGAGCGCCATGGGAACCCCCCCGTCGGTCAGTGTGTGCTCCGCCCGACGCTGCGGGGGGAACGCGCACATATGACCTGAGCGGAGGGCCCCCTCACCAGGGGCCATGACCCCATTCGGGCCGAAGGTCCCTGGGGTCACCCAGCTCATACGAGCGCGTCGCGACTCACAGTAGGCGAAACGCTTCGGTTCCGAGCCGTTTCACCAGGGGCCGTTCACCCGATGGGGGCACCCGCCGTGGCCGCGGCCTCGCTCCACGCGGTGCCTCCGGCGGCCACCGTGCGCACGTGTCCGGGCAGCGCACCCGGGTCGTCGTCCTTGAGCAGGTACCCGGCGACGCCGATCTCCTGGGCCTCCCTGACCAGTGCGGGGGTCAGCGAACCGGTCAGGACGACGACCTTCGCGTCGGGCTGGGCCGACAGCAGCTGACGCGCCGCCTCCAGGCCGGTCACCCGGGGCATGGCGACGTCCAGCAGCACGACGTCGGGGTGCGTCCGCCGGGCCGCGTCCAGCACCTGGGCACCGTCCTCGCACGCGGCGACGACCTCGACGTCACCGCTGGACCCGAGCAGTTCGACCAGTGAGTCCCGGACGAACGCGTGGTCGTCGGCCAGCAGCACCCGGATCACGCGTCACCTCCTCCGTCGGTACCTGCACCCCACCGGTGGGCGGAGCGCACCGTACCCACGGTCCGCCCGGTTGATGCGAGCGACCTTGGTCGGCAGGGACGAGTCTCGCAACCGCGGGCTGCCGGAGCGACAGCCGAACGGCGGGGGTGCCCGACCCCCAAAGGGGGGGATGCGGCCGCAGTCGCCGGATGACCGACGGTGAGGACGCGCAGGTCAGACGCGGGTCACTCGACCGCGTCGTCCGCCGGCGTGCGCAGGTCCGTGGGGTCCAGCCGGCCCGCCGCCAGGTCCGCCGCGAGGTCCTCCACGGTCCGGTCCGCCGACCACGCCGCGGCGCGCAGGAGGTCCAGGGCAGCGGGGACGTCGACGTCCAGCGCCATGCTGGTGCGCCCGGCCGCCTCCCACACCCGTGCCCGGTGCTCCGCGGCCGGGCCGTGCAGCCACGCCGGGCCGCCCTGCGGCGACCACTGGGACCACACCGCGGCGTCACCGAGCGCCGAGGTGACCAGGTCGCCCACCGCCACGGCCTCGAAGACGTCGAGGTCGGTCACGGCGTCCTCGTCGACGAAGAACAGGTCGAGGGCGCCCGGGCCGGCCAGGGTCTCCCCGAGCGGGAAGGCGACCACGGCGCAGAAGGGCGTCCGCTCGACCAGCAGGCCGGCGAAGCTCGGCCAGCGGCGGCGCAGGTCGGCGAGCGCGGCGAACACCGGCTCCCGGTTCTCCTGCGCGGTCTCGCACGGGCCGGTGCCGGCGGTGAACTGCAGCCGCTCCGCGTTGGCGGCGTCGTGGGAGCTCCCTCCGAGCGGGATCCGACGTCCCGCCGGGTCACGCACGCTGAGGCCGGCCCCGTCGACCTCGAGCATCCGGGCGCAGGCCCGGGCCAGCCGCACGGGGAGCAGCTCCGGGGTGGCCAGCTCCGAATCGCTCTCCAGGTGGAGCGCGGCGGTGAAGCGCGCGGCGATCGACACGTCTCATCGTGCCGCACGATCCTGTTCCGCACAGGATGATCTCGCGTGGCCGGTTCAGGCCCCGTCGTCCTCCGGCGCCCGGAGGGGGAGGACGGCGGGTCCGAAGGGGCCGGGGACCACCTCGGCCCGGGCGCCGTAGTGCCGGTGCAGGGCCTCGGCGGTCAGCACGTCGGTCGGCCGTCCCTCGGCGACCACGCGGCCCTCCGACAGCAGCGCCAGGCGGTCGGCGTACTGCCCGGCGAGGCTGAGGTCGTGCAGCGTGCTCAGCACGGTGAGCCCGTCCTGCCGGCGCAGCCGGTCGACCAGGTCGAGCACCTGCTGGGCGTGGCCGAGGTCGAGGGCCGCCGTCGGCTCGTCGAGCAGCAGCACGCGGGGCTGCTGGGCCAGCGCCCGGGCGAGCACCGCCCGCTGCTGCTCGCCGCCGGACAGCGTCGACACCAGCCGGTCGGCCAGCCCGGCCAGCTCGAGGCGGTCCATCACGTCCGCGACCACCTGCCGGTCCACCCGGCGGGGCGCCGACAGCAGGGCCCGGTGCGGCGTGCGGCCCAGGGTCACGTAGTCCCCGGTGGTCACCCCCTCCGGGACGACGGGCCGTTGCGGGGCGTAGGCCAGCTGCCGCGCGCGCTCCCGCCGGGGCATCCCGCTCGTGGGGACGCCGTCGACGCGGACGAGGCCCTCGTGCGGGTGGAAGCAGAGCACCGACCGCAGCAGCGTGGACTTGCCCGAGCCGTTGGGCCCGATGACCGCCGTCCACCCGCCGGGCTCGACCGCGAGCCGCACGTCGGACAGCACGCGGGTGCGCCCGTAGCCGGCCGACAGCCCGACGACCTCGACCCGCGCTCCGCCCGGGGCGGTCACCGGTGCCGCGCCCCGACCCACAGCAGCCCGGCGAAGAACGGGGCGCCGACGAACGCGGTCACGACCCCGATCGGCAGCTCCGCGGGCGCCAGGACCACCCGGGCGACGAGGTCGGCCAGCACCAGGAACGCCCCACCGGCAAGCAGGGCGGCCGGCAGCACGCGGGCGTGGGAGCCGCCGACCAGCCGCCGGGCGATGTGCGGGACCACCAGCCCGACGAAGCCGATGAGCCCGCTCACGGCCACGGCGGAGGCGGCCGCGAGGGAGGCGGCGACGACGACCAGCAGCCGCAGCCGCCCGGGGTGGACGCCGAGGGAGCGGGCCTCGTCGTCGCCGACCGCCAGCACGTCGAGGGCCCGTCCGCAGAGCAGCAGCACCAGGCAGGCCACGCCCAGGTAGGGCAGCACGAGCACGACGTCGGACCACTGCGCCCGGCCCAGCTGGCCGAGCAGCCAGCCGTAGACCTCGCGCAGGTCGTCGGTGTTCTGCTGCTGCACCAGCGTCTGCGCCGCGGCCAGGAACGAGGCCACGGCGACCCCGGCCAGCAGCAGGGTGGCGCTGTGCGATCCGCCGGCGGCGGTGCCGAGGGCCAGCGCCGCCCCGACGCCGAGCAGCGCACCGGCGAAGGCGGCGAGCGGGACGACGCCGAAGGGGCCCAGCGACGCCCCGGGCGAGTAGGCGATCACCAGGGTGGCGCCGAGCCCGGCCCCGGCGGCCGCGCCGAGCAGGTACGGATCGGCCAGCGCGTTGCGGAACACGCCCTGGTAGGCGGCGCCGGAGACGGCCAGCCCGGCGCCGACGAGGGCGGCCAGCACCACCCGCGGCAGCCGCAGCTGCAGCAGCACCGCCTCTCCGGTGCCCTCGAGCCCGCCGGGGACGTCGATCCCCAGCGGTCCGAGGGCGCGGTCGGCGAGGGTGGCGACGACGGCTCCGGGCGGCAGCGGCAGGGCGCCGACCCAGACGCCGGCCAGCATGGCCAGCACCAGGGCGGCGCCCGAGCCCCACAGCACCCGTCCGGCGCGGTGCCGGCGGCGGGGAGGCGCGGGTGCGGCCGCGCTGTCGGTGCCGCCTCGGGTGGCCGTCATCGTCGTCCGCCGGTCAGCCCTTCAGGACCCCGGCGACGGCCTCGGCGAAGTCCGCGACCCGCGGCCCCCACCGAGAGGCGATCGCGTCGTCGGCCTCGAGCACCCGGCCCTGCTGGACGGCGGGCACGGTGTCGAACGCCGGCCGCTGGGCGAGCGTGGCGGCGTCCTGCGCGCAGCACACCGTGTCGGCCAGGACGACGAGGTCCGGCGCCTGGCCCACCACGTACTCGGCGGACAGCTGCGGGTACCCGCCGGCGGTGTCGGCCGCGCCGTCGGCGATGTTCTCCAGCCCGAAGAGCGTGTAGACGCCGCCGATGAACGTCTCGCTGGTCGCGGAGTAGAAGCTCGGGTCCAGCTCGTGGTAGACGCGCATGCCCTGGGTCTCGGCCGGCACCGAGGCCACGGCGGCGTCGATCCGGTCCTGCACGCCGGCCACCACGTCGGCGGCCTCGTCGGCGTGGCCGGTGGCCTCGCCGATGGTCTCCACCTGGGCGTAGCTCTCCTCGAGGCTGGTGGCGGCGTTCAGCAGCAGGGTGGGCACCTGGAGGGCGTCGAGGGCGTCGACGATCCCGTTGAGGTCGTCGCTGAGCACGACCAGGTCGGGGGAGTAGGCGGCGATGGCCTCGGCGCTGGGCGTGAAGGACGACAGGTCGGTGATCGGCGCCTCGGCCGGGAAGTCCGAGGTGCTGTCGACGGCCTCGACCTGGTCGCCGGCGCCCACGGCGAAGAGCATCTCGGTGGCGGTGGCCGACATCGACACGATCGACTCCGGCCGCTCCTCCAGGGTGAGCTCGCCGTCGTCGCCGGTCACCGTGACGGGGAAGTCGGCGCCGGCCGGGCTGGGGGAGGACCCGGCGGCGTCGCCGCCGGAGCCGTCGTCGGCGCAGGCCGACAGGACGAGGAGGAGCGGGAGCAGCAGCGCGGCGACGGGCCGGCGCGAGATCGTGCGGGGCAACGGAGGCCTCTCAGGAGGCGGCGACGCCGCCCACGGGGCGCCCCACGCCCGATGCGCGACCCCTGCCGCGAGGGTCGAGACACGGCGCACGGCAGGCGATCTGGCTCGGGTCGACGGGCGACCACCACAGTTGCGGGACAGCGCCGGGTTCTCACCGGACTTCGCTGGTCGTGTGCCACCGGCCGGAGCCGGCCAGGGAAAGGTACCAGCGGCGCGGGTCAGGCCCGTTCCGGTGCCCGGCCCTCCAGGACGGCGGAGTAGACGCCGACCGTCTGCTGCGCGATCGCCGGCCAGCCGAACTCCGACAGCACCCGCTCGCGCCCGGCGGCGCCCATCGCGGCCGCGCGGCCCGGGTCGGCGAGCAGCTCGGCCACGCGCGCGGCCAGCCCCGCCTCGAACGCGGCCGGGTCCTCGGGCGTGTAGGGGACCAGCAGCCCCGTCCGGCCGTCGGCGACGACCTCCGGGATGCCGCCGACCGCGCTGGCGACGACGGCGGTGCCGCAGGCGGCGGCCTCGAGGTTCACGATGCCCAGCGGCTCGTAGACCGACGGGACGACGAACACGGTGGCGCCGGTGATGAGGGGGACCAGCTGCTCGCGCGGCAGCATCGCCTCGATCCACACCACGCCGGTCCGCCGCCGCTGCAGCGCCGCCACCGCGTCGGCGACCTGCTGCCGCTCGGCGGGGGTGTCCGCGGCTCCCGCGCACAGCACCAGCCCGGCGTCGGCGGGCAGCTGCTCGGCGGCGGCCAGCAGGTGGGCGACGCCCTTCTGCCGGGTGATCCGCCCGACGAACAGCGCGTAGGGGCGGCCGGGGTCCACGCCCAGGCTCCGCACCACGTCGGGGTCGTCGACCGGGCGGTAGGCCTCGGCGTCCACGCCGTTGCCGACGACGTGCACCCGCGCCGGGTCCAGCTCGGGGTAGGCGTCGAGCACGTCGGCGCGCATGCCGTGGCTGACCGCGATCACCCCGTCGGCCGCGAGGTACGCGGTGCGCTCCACCCAGGACGACAGCCGGTAGCCGCCGCCGAGCTGGTCGGCCTTCCAGGGCCGGCGCGGCTCCAGCGAGTGCGCGGTCACCACGTGCGGCGTCCCGTGCACCAGGCCGGCGAGCAGGCCCGCGGCGTTGGCGTACCAGGTGTGGCTGTGCACCAGGTCGACGCCGGCCAGCGCGCCGGCGATCTCGACGTCCACCCCCAGCGCCTGCAGCGCGCCGTTGGCCTCCCGCAGCCCGGCCGGGACCTCGTGGCCGGTCGCGTCCGCCCGCGGGCCGCCGAAGCAGTGGACCGCGAGCTCGGGGCCGGCCGGCAGCGCGCGGAGCGCGGCGGCGAGGTGCTCGACGTGGACCCCCGCGCCGCCGTAGACGTCCGGGGGCCACTCGCGGGTCACCATCCCGATGCGCACGCGGCTCACCCTAGGGGGCGGGGCCGCGCACCGCGGTGCGGCGGACGGCCCGACCAGCGGCTACGTTCCGAGCATGCGTGGCGGTCCTCGGGTTCTCGGCATCGTCCTGGCCGGCGGTGAGGGCAAGCGATTGGCTCCTCTGACCGCGGACCGGGCCAAACCGGCGGTGCCCTTCGGCGGCAACTACCGCCTGATCGACTTCGTGCTGTCCAACCTCGTCAACGCCGAGGTGCGGCAGATCGCCGTCCTCACCCAGTACAAGAGCCACAGCCTGGACCGGCACATCACCACGACGTGGCGGCTGTCGCAGATGCTGGGCAACTACATCACCCCCGTGCCCGCGCAGCAGCGGCTCGGGCCGCGCTGGTACACCGGCAGCGCCGACGCGATCTTCCAGAGCCTGAACCTCATCTACGACGCCCGGCCCGACATCGTCATGGTGTTCGGCGCCGACCACGTCTACCGCATGGACCCGGCGCAGATGATCGACCAGCACGTGCAGACCGGCGCGGGGGTGACCATCGCCGGCCTGCGGGTGCCGCGGGCCGAGGCCACCGAGTTCGGCGTCATCGACGCCGCCGCCGACGGGAAGGTGCGCGGCTTCCTGGAGAAGCCCGCCGACCCGCCGGGGCTGCCGGACTCGCCCGAGGAGAGCTTCGCCTCCATGGGCAACTACGTGTTCACCACCGACGCCCTGCTCGAGGCGCTGCGCGCCGACGCCGAGGACGAGGACTCGGCGCACGACATGGGCGGCTCGATCATGCCGATGCTGGCCGACGCCGGGGATGCGTGGGTCTACGACTTCTCCACCAACATCGTCCCGGGCGCCAGCGAGCGCGACCACGGCTACTGGCGGGACGTCGGGACGATCGACTCCTACTTCGACGCCCACATGGACCTCGTGTCGGTGACGCCGATCTTCAACCTCTACAACGACCGCTGGCCGATCCTCACCTCCCCGCCGCAGCTGCCGCCGGCGAAGTTCGTCCTCGGCGGGCGCGCGGAGGAGTCGATGGTCAGCGCGGGCGCGATCATCGGCGGCGGCTCGGTGCACAACTCGGTGATCGCGCCGGGCGTGCGGGTCGAGCGGGGCGCGCGGGTGGAGGACAGCGTCCTCATGGACGGCGTCTACGTCGGGGAGGGCGCCTACGTGCGCCGGGCCATCCTCGACAAGAACGTCGTCGTCCCCGCCTGGGCGCGCATCGGTGTCGACCTCATCGGGGACGCCGAGCGCTACCACGTCAGCGCCGGCGGGGTCACCGTCCTCGGCAAGGGCGCCCGGGCCGTCGTCTGAAAGAGGACCCCGTCCTCCCCACCCCTCGCGAGCTCAGGGCGGGGACCCGGGACGGGGCCGGAAGGTTGAGCGGAACGTGGCCGACCCTCTGATCGTCACGTTGCTGCTGGAGCCGGGGGCCCAGGAGCGGTTCGACCGGTTGCGGGCCGAGCACTTCCCGCGGGAGCGCAACCACCTGACCGCGCACGTCACGCTGTTCCACGCGCTGCCCGGTGAGCACGAGGACGCCGTCACCGCCGACCTGGCCGCCGCAGCCGGCCGGCCGCCGTTCGACGTGGCCGTCACCGGCCTCCGGCTGCTCGGCCGCGGGGTCGCCTACACCCTCGAGTCCGCCGAGCTCGCGGCGTTGCGGAGCGGGCTGGCGGCCGTCTGGGGACCCTGGCTCACCCGGCAGGACCAGCAGCGGCACGCCCCGCACGTCACCGTGCAGAACAAGGTCGAGCCCGCGGTCGCCCGGGCCCTGCGCGACCGGCTCGCCGCGGAGTTCGTCCCCGGCACGGTGGGCGCCACGGGGCTGGGGCTGTGGCGCTACCTCGGCGGGCCCTGGGAGCCCGTGGCCGGGTTCCCGTTCGGCTAGCGGCGGCGGGTCGCGACGAGCAGCCCGGCGCCGATGGGCAGGACGGCGGACGTGAGGTCCTCGTGCTCCCGGACGGCGCGGGCCAGCTCCCGCCAGGTGACGGTCTGCTCGTCGCGGGCGGACCGGTCGGCGATCCGGTCGCCCTCCAGCAGGCCGTGGCAGACCAGCGTGCCGCCGACCCGCACCAGGTCCAGCAGCGCACCGAGCTGCGCCGCGTAGTCGGTGGGGGCGCCGGCGCAGACCACCAGGTCGTAGGCGCCCGGCGACAGCCGCGGGAGGACCTCGCCCGGGGTCCCGAAGATCATCCGCGTCCGGCCGGCGGGGAAGCCGGCCTCGGTGAACGCCCGCCGCGCGGCGCGCAGCTGCTCGGGGTCGCCGTCCAGCGCGGTGAGGACGCCGTCGGAGCGCATGCCCTCCAGCAGCCAGAGCCCGACCACCCCGCCGCCGCTGCCGATGGAGACCACCGCGCGGGCGTTCCCGCCGGCGGCCAGGACGGCGAGCGTCGCGCCCACCGCGGGCTCGACCGGCGCCGGGCCGGCCAGCCGCGAGGCGCGCGAGCGCGCGGCCACGAGGGCGGGGGTCTCGGTGGCGAAGCGGTCGGCGTACGCGGCCCCGCTCCGGTCCGGCCGCGACCCCTCGGCGCTCACTGCTCGACTCCGGGCTCGTTCCGCTCCTCGCTCGCCGGCGCTCGCTGCGATGCTCGCTCGCCCGTCGTCCTCGCGGCGCTCATCACCGGGCGAGGGTAGTGGTCCCACCGAGCCCGGCCCGCCGCGACCGGCGGAACTGTGAGTGTCCTGTGAACGGGAACACCGCCCTGCGGGCGGCCCGTTGATCACGACGTGCGCCCCGAGCGAGCCGTCCGTCCCCGACCCGCCGATCCCGGAGGGCCGTCGACCGCCTCCGTCTGCGATCCTGGAGGCGTGTCCGAGCCCTCCGTCCCCGCCCTGGCCGACGCCGGCGCCGACGTCTGGGTGGCTCCGACGTGGGAGCAGGTCGTGCGCGACCACTCCGCGCGCGTCTACCGGCTGGCCTACCGCCTCTCGGGCAACCCGCAGGACGCCGAGGACCTGACCCAGGAGACCTTCGTCCGGGTCTTCCGCTCGCTGGCCGACTTCTCGCCGGGCACCTTCGAGGGCTGGCTGCACCGCATCACGACCAATCTCTTCCTCGACATGGTCCGCCGCCGCCAGCGGATCCGCTTCGACGCGCTGCCCGAGGACACCGAGCGACTGCCCGGCACCGCACCCAGCCCCGAGCAGGTCTACTCCGACACCCACCTCGACCCGCAGGTGCAGGCGGCCCTCGACGCGCTCTCCCCGGAGTTCCGCGTCGCCGTCGTCCTCTGCGACATCGAGGGCCTGACGTACGAGGAGATCGCGGCGACGCTGGGCATCAAGCTCGGCACGGTGCGCAGCCGGATCCACCGCGGCCGGGTCCAGCTGCGTGAGGCGCTGGCCCACCTCGCCCCCCGCCGGCCGGGAGCGGCCGGAGCCGGTGCCGTCGAGGGGGTCGCCGTCGAGGGAGGCGCGGGGTGAACATCCCCGAGAGCCACCTCGCGCAGGAGGCGATCGCCGCCCTGGTCGACGGCGAGCTCGCCGGGGGGCCCGCGGCCCGCGCGGCCCGGCACCTGGCCGGCTGCGCCCAGTGCCGCATGGCCGTGCAGGCCCAGCGGGAGGCCAAGGAGGCGCTGCACACCTGCTCGGAGGTCGCGGTGCCCGGCGACCTGCTGTCCCGGCTGCGGGCCATCCCCTTCACCACCGACGTCCCCGGCACCGGTCCGGGGCTGGGCTCGCTGAGCGCCGGGCCCGGCTCCCTGACCGTCAGCGGCTCCTCCGGCTCCTGGTCCGTGCCGCTCGCCCCGCCCGCGGCGGCCCCCGACCGGCCGCACCACGCCCGCTGGCTGCGCCGCGGCGTCGGGGGCGCGCTGGCCGGCCTCGGGCTCGGGGTCGCCGTCCTCGCCCTCAACCTGCCGGCCGCGGGCGCCGATCGCGACCGCCCCGTGCCGGCCTCGGTCGCCGACTCCCCGTCCGGGGTGCGCAGCGAGATCGTGCCGCCGGTGGTCCGGGCGATGACCGTGGGCTCGGGGAGGACCGGGGCACCCGGCACGCCGGGCGGAACGCCCTGAACGACCGCACCGACACCCCGTCCGGGGAGGACCCGCTGCCCGAGAACCCGCAGACCCCGGACGAGTCGCGCCCCGCGACCGACGCCCCGGTCCCCGACGAGGTGTTCGCGCGCCCCCGGGACGGCGTCGGCGGTTTCGACCCGCCCCCGGCCTCGCTGCGCCCGGCCGTCGCGCCCACCCCGCCCCCGAGCCCGGCCCAGCAGGCCGCCTTCGGCCGGCCCGCGGCGATCTCCGGCAGCTTCGCCGGCGACCGCCCCAGCCCGCCGCCGCGCCCGCTGCCGCCCCCACCCCCGGAGGCGGTGCTGCGGGCCTTCGCGCCGTCCGGCTCCGGCCAGCGCGGACTGCAGGAACCCCCCGGCGGGCGGCCCGGACGACGGCGCACCGCGACCGGGCCGTGGTGGAAGCCCGACGCCCGCACCGACCCCTGGCGTGACCCGCACGCGCCGGCCGGCCTCACCGGTCCGGCGGTGTTCGAGGAGCCCCAGGAGCAGGAGGGCCCGCTCGTCGTCGACGCCCGGGGGCGCCGGCGGCTGCGGCTGCGCGACCTCTCGGTCCGGCTGTGGGTCGTCGCGCTGCTGGCCGTCCTGCTGGTCGGCGCCGCGGGCGGCGCGGCCGGCTACCTGCTGACCCGGACCGCGGACGAGGAGCCGCTCCTGGCCGCGGGCACCCAGCTCAACACGACCGACGAGGGCATCGCCCGGGAGCCCGGCTCCGTCTCCGACATCGCCGCTCGCGTCACCCCGACCGTCGTCTCGGTCGAGGTGCGGCTGGGGGAGGCGGGGGCGACCGGGTCCGGGGTCGTCATCGACGGCGAGAACGGCTACATCGTCACGAACAACCACGTGATCTCCGGCGCCGACGGGGTGGAGGGGGCCGAGATCCGCGCGGTCTTCTCCGACGGCAGCGGCTCGGCGGCCCGCATCGTCGGCCGCGACCCGGCCAGCGACGTCGCCGTCCTCAAGGTGGAGAAGCCCGGCCTGCTCACCGCCGCCCTCGGTAGCTCCGGATCGGTCGTCGTCGGCGACCCGGTCGTGGCGGTCGGCTCCCCGCTCGGCCTGGCGAGCACGGTGACCAGCGGGATCGTCAGCGCCCTGGACCGGCCGGTGCGGCTGTCCGGGGAGGGCAGCGACACCAACGCCGTGATCAGCGCGGTGCAGACCGACGCCCCGATCAACCCCGGCAACTCCGGCGGTGCCCTGGTCAACGCCTCCGGCGAGCTGATCGGCATCAACACCGCCATCGCCTCGCTGGGCGGCGGCAGCGTGGGGCTCGGGTTCGCCATCCCGATCGACACCGCCCGCGACATCGCCCAGCAGCTGATCACCACCGGGCGGGCGGTCCACGCCGCGCTCGGGGTGAACGCCCGCTCGGTCACCGACGGCACGCGGGACGGCGCCCTGGTCGTCAACGTCGAGCCGGGCAGCGCCGCGGCCGAGGCCGGCATCCGGGAGCAGGACGTCGTGATCGCGGTCGACGACGAACCGGTGGGCAGCTCCGAGGAGCTGGTGGTCGCGATCGACGCGCACGAGCCCGGCGAGACGGTGACCATCGAGTTGATCCGCAACGGGTCCTCGACCAGGGTGGACGCGGTCCTCGACGAGGCCTGAGACACCCCCCGGACTGGGCACTGACCCCGGACTCCGGGCGACCTAGTCTGGAGTCCTGCGGCCGGGGGGCCCGGAGCAGGAGGGAGAGCCGCGTGTTCGACTCGATCGGCTGGGGCGAGATCATCGTCCTGGCGCTGGTGGCGCTCTTCGTCTTCGGCCCCGAGCGGCTGCCCGACCTCGCGAAGGACGCCGCCGCCGGCATCAAGAAGGCCCGCTCGGCCATCACCGGCGTCCGCGCCCAGGTGGACGAGTCCCTCGGTGACGACTTCGCCAAGCTGCGGGACCTCGACCTGCGGCAGTACCACCCCAAGACGTTCATCCGCAACCAGCTGCTCGCCGACGACGACGCCCCGCCGATCCGCCGGGCGAGCGCCTCCGGCTCCGCGGGGCTGACCAAGGCCGGAGCCGGCGCCGCGGTCGCCGCGCGGGACGCCGTGCGCACCCGCGACGCCAGCACGCCGCCGCCGTTCGACCCCGACGCCACCTAGGTCGCCGAACGGCGGAGGCCGGCCCCCGCGAGGGGGGACCGGCCTCGGCAGCGCTCGGGTCAGCGGCGGACCGGCGTGAGCCCCAGCGACATCCCGGACAGGCCCCGCTGGCGGGTGGCCAGGCCGTCGGCGATCGCGGCCAGCGCCTTCGCCGCCGACGAGCCCGGCTCGGCGAGCACGACCGGCGCACCGGCGTCGCCGGCCTCGCGGACCCGGGTGTCCAGCGGGATCTGACCGAGCAGGGGCACGCGGGCGCCGAGGGTGCGGGTCAGCGCGTCGGAGACCGCCTCGCCGCCGCCGGAGCCGAACACCTCCATGCGGGAGCCGTCGGGGAGGTCGAGCCACGACATGTTCTCGATGACGCCGACGACCTGCTGGTGGGTCTGGGTGGCGATGGCGCCGGCCCGCTCGGCCACCTCGGCGGCGGCCAGCTGCGGCGTGGTGACGACGAGGATCTCGGCGTTGGGCAGCAGCTGGGCGATGGAGATCGCGACGTCGCCGGTGCCCGGGGGCAGGTCCAGCAGCAGGACGTCGAGGTCGCCCCACCACACGTCGGCGAGGAACTGCTGCAGCGCCCGGTGCAGCATCGGCCCGCGCCAGACGACGGGGGTGTTGCCCGGGGTGAACATGCCGATCGAGATGACCTTCACGCCGTAGGCCTGCGGCGGCATGATCATGTTGTCGACCTGGGTGGGCTTGTCGTCGACCCCGAGCATCCGCGGCACCGAGTGGCCGTAGATGTCGGCGTCCACCACCCCCACCGACAGGCCGCGCTTGGCCAGCGCGGCGGCCAGGTTGACGGTGACCGAGGACTTGCCGACGCCCCCCTTGCCGGACGCGACGGCGTAGACGCGGGTCAGCGAGCCCGGCTGGGCGAAGGGGATGACCGGGTCGGCGGCGTCGGTGCCGCGGACGGTGCGGCGCAGCTCGGCACGCTGCTCGTCGTTCATGACGTCGAGGCCGACCTGGACCGCCCGGACGCCGGGGACGGCGGAGACGGCCTGGGTGACCCGGTTGGTGATCGTCTCGCGCATCGGGCAGCCGGAGACGGTGAGGTAGACCTCGACCCGGACGGTGCCGTCCTCGGCGATCTGGACGTCCTTGACCATGCCCAGCTCGGTGAGCGGGCGGTTGATCTCCGGGTCCTGGACGGTGGCCAGCGCGGCGTTGACGGCGTCGAGCGCCGGCGTACCGGTCAGCGGGGCGGACATCGTTGCGTCTGTCTCCTTCGGCGGGGGACCCGAACCGGGCCGCCGAGAGCGGCGGCGACCTGCGCACACGGGTCTCCTGCCACTGTACGGCGGCCGGCGGGTCCTGCCTCCGGCCCGCGGGGTGATCCGGTACGCACCAGCCGGCGATCACGGCGTCGGTGGCCGGTCCTAACCTCGGGCCGTGCCCGCCGACCGTTCCGCCACCCTGCGCGACGCGGTGGGCCTGGGGCTGGCCGTCGGCCTCTACGGCGCGGCCTTCGGGGCCGCGGCCGACGCCGCGGGGCTGGACCTGTGGCAGGCGATGACGATGTCGCTGCTGATGTTCACCGGCGCCTCCCAGTTCGCCCTGGTCGGCGTCCTCGGTGCCGGCGGCAGCGGACTGGCCGCTGTCGGCAGCGCGCTGCTGCTCGGCACCCGCAACACCGTCTACGGCGTCCGGCTGGTCCCGCTGCTGCGGCCGCGCGGCGTGCTGCGCCGGGTCGGGGCCGCGCACTGGGTCATCGACGAGACGACCGCGCTGGCGATCGCCGCGCCCGACCGGGCGCTGGCCCGGCTGGCCTTCCTCACCGGCGGCGGCACGATCTTCCTGGTCTGGAACGCCACCACGATCGTGGGCTCGCTCGGCGCGGCCGCGCTGTCCGGCGCCGCCCTGGCCGCGCTCGACGCCGTCGTCCCGGCCGCGTTCCTGGCCCTGCTGTGGCCGCGGCTGCAGCGGTCGTTCCCCGAGGCGGCGGTGCAGCGGCGGGTGGCGGTGGGGGGAGCGGTCGTGGCGCTGGCACTGACCCCGTTCGTGCCCGCCGGCCTGCAGGTGATCGCGGCGGTCGTCGCGGTGGTACTGGCCGGGCGGCCGCGGCCGCGGGTGGCCTCGGAGGGTGCGGCGTGAGCGGCACCGCGCTGTGGGCGACGGTCGTGGCGGCGTCCCTGGGCTGCTACCTGCTCAAGCTCGCCGGGCTCTCGGTGCCCGCCGCGTGGGTGGAGCACCCGTGGGTCACCCGCGTCGTCGACTTCGTGCCGGCGGCCCTGCTGGCCGCGCTGGTCGCCGTCCAGGCCGCGACGTCCGACGGCGCGCTCGTCGTCGACGGGCGGCTGGCCGGGCTGGCGGTGGCGGCGCTGGCGCTGGCGCTGCGGGCCCCGTTCATCGTCGTCCTCCTGGCGGCCGGGGCCACCGGCGCGCTGGTGCACGTCCTCGCCGGCTGACCGGGGGCCTCAGAACAGCCGCCGGTCGCGCTGCTCGAGGTCGAGGAGGAACCGCTTGCGGTGCAGGCCGCCACCGAAGCCGACGAGGCTCCCGTCGGCCCCGATCACGCGGTGGCAGGGCAGCACGACCGGCAGCGGGTTGCGCCCGCAGGCCGTGCCCACCGCCTGGGCGAGCGCCGGGTCGCCGAGCCGGCGGGCGAGGGAGCCGTAGGAGCGGGTCTCGCCGTAGGGGATCTCCGCCATCAGCCGCCAGACGGCCAGCTGGAGGTCGTTCCCCGCGGGCCGCAGCCGGAGGTCGAACGCCGTGCGCTCGCCGGCGAAGTACTCCCCGAGCTGGCGGACGACGTCGGGGCAGCCCGCGTCGTCCCGGGCGCCGAACACGTCGTCGGGGCGGCTCCCCGGGGAGTCCATGGACAGCGTGACCAGGACGCCGTCCTCGGTCACCGCCGTCAGCGGGCCGATCGGCGACCCGATGACGGTGTGCGTGCGGGTCACGGGTCGATCGTGCCGCAGGGGGACGACGGAACCGGGCGGCTGCGGCGGGTCGCTCCCGCTGCCCGGAGCGCCTGGCCGACGATGCGGCGGTGACCGCGACCAGCACCTCACCGGCCGTCGTCACCCGCCGGCTGGCGGCGGCCGCGCTGGCCGGGGTGCTCGCCGGGATCGCGGCCAAGGCGGCCGACGAGTCGGGCCAGGTCTGGGCCGCCGACCTCGGCAGCTACCCGGCGGCGTGGGTGCTGGCGGTCGCGCTGGTCGGCCGCGCGGCGCCCACGGGCCGCGCCGCGGCCGTCCGTGCGGCGGTCTTCTTCGCCGCGATGAGCGTGGCCTACTACGCGTGGGCGGCGCTGGTCCTCGGCTTCGGCTGGAACCGGCTGCTGGTGGCCTGGCTGGTGCTCTCGGCCACCGCCGTTCCCCCGGTCGCGGCGGCGGTGCACCGGGCGACCCGGCGGCCGGGGTGGCCGGCGGGCGCGCTCCTGGCCGGCGCCGCGGGCATCGTGCTGGCCGGGGGAGCGGTCCTCGGCGACGCCGCGGCGCACCCCGTCCAGGCGGCGGCCGACGTGCTGGTCGCCGCCGTCGTCGTCGGCGCCCTGCCCCCCTCGCGCCGCACCCGGCTGGCGGCGGTGGTCCTGCTCGCGCCGGCGACCGGGCTGGCGGCGCTGGGCCTGCGCCTGCTGGCCGCCGTCCTCAGCTGAGCGCCTCGCGCTTCTTCTTCGCCTTCTTCTCCCGCTTGTCGGCGTCCTCCGCGGCGTCCTCCCACAGCCGGTTGAGCTCGCTCCGGATGAAGTCGCGGGTGGCCAGCTCACCGACCGCCACGCGCAGCGAAGCCAGCTCGCGGGCCAGGTACTCGGTGTCGGCGCGGGTGGACGCCGCCCGCGCCCGGTCCTCCTCGGCCTGCACGCGGTCCCGGTCGGCCTGCCGGTTCTGCGCCAGCAGGATCAGCGGCGCGGCGTAGGCGGCCTGCGTGGAGAACGCCAGGTTGAGCAGGATGAACGGATAGGGGTCCCACTGCAGCCGGACGGCGAAGACGTTGAGCGCGATCCAGACGATGACGATCACCGTCTGGACCGCCAGGAACCGGCCGGTGCCCAGGAAGCGGGCGATGCCCTCGGCGAACCGGCCGATCGCGTCGGGGTCCAGCCGCAGGAAGCTGCCGAAGCCGCGCGCGCCCCGCGGGACGTCGAGGCGGCGGCCCTCAGCCACGACGGGCCCGCTCACGCCAGTTCTCGGGCAGCAGGTGGTCCAGGACGTCGTCCACGCTGACCGCGCCCACGAGCCGGCCCTGCGGGTCGACCACCGGCGCGGCCACCAGGTTGTAGGTGGCGAAGTAGCGGGTCACCTCGGCCAGCGGCGCCTCCGGGTGCAGCGGTTCCAGGTCGTCGAGCACGCCGCTGACCAGCGTGGACGGCGGCTCGCGCAGCAGCCGCTGGATGTGCGCCAGGCCCAGGTAGCGGCCGGTGGGCGTGGCCGAGGGCGGCCGGCACACGTACACCTGGCTGGCCAGCGCCGGCGTGAGCTCCGGTTCGCGCACCCGGGCCAGCGCCTCGGCGATCGTCGCGTCAGGGGTGAGGATGACCGGTTCGCTGGTCATGATCCCGCCGGCGGTGTCCTCGGAGTACTTGAGCAGCTGGCGCACCGGCTCGGCCTCGTCGGGCTCCATCAGCTCGAGCAGCCGGTTGCGGTCGACGTTGGACAGCTCGGCCAGCAGGTCGGCGGCGTCGTCGGGGTCCATGACCTCGAGGACGTCGGCCGCCCGCTTCTCGTCCAGCGTGCCGAGGATCGTGATCTGCTCGGCTTCCGGCAGCTCCCCGAGGACGTCGGCCAGCCGCTCGTCGTCCAGCGCCTCGGCCACCTCGTGCCGGCGCTTGATCGGCAGGTCCTGCAGCGCGTGGGCGACGTCGGCGGCGTTGAGCTCGCGGTACGTGGCGATCAGCGTCTCGGCGCCCTGGCCGGTCTGCGGCAGCGCCAGCCCGGTCACCTCGTCCCAGGCCAGCGTGTGCAGTTGCCCGCGGCGACCCAGCCGGCCGGGCTCCTGGACGGCGAGCCGGGACAGCACCCAGTCGCCGGTGCGGGTCTGCTCCATGCCGGCGTCCACCACGTGGGCGGGCCGGTCGCTCTCGGCGATCCGCACCGAGCGGTCCAGCAGCTCGCCGAGGACCAGCGTCTCCCCGGCGCGCTGCTCGAAGCGCTTGAGGTTCAGCGTGCCCGACGCGAGGACGACCGCGCCGGTGTCGACCGCAGTCACCCGGCCCATGGGGACGAAGATCCGCCGCCGGGCGACCACCTCGACGACCAGGCCCAGGACCCGCGGCGCGGCGGTGCCCACCCGCAGGGCCACGACGACGTCGCGGACCTTGCCGACGCGGTCACCGTTGGGGTCGAAGACGGTCAGCCCGGCGAGCCGGGAGACGTACGCCCTGGTCACCGTGGTCACGGGAGCTGAGGCTACCGTCGGCGCCGTGTCGTCCCCCGGAGCAGAGCTCGAGTACGAGGTCGTCGACGTCTTCGCGCCGCGCGCCTACGCCGGCAACCCGCTCGCCGTCGTCTACGACGCCGACGCGCTGACCACCGAGCAGTGCCAGGCCCTGGCCTTCGAGTTCCACCTGTCGGAGACCTCGTTCCTGTGCGCCCCGACCGAGGGCTCGGGCGCCGACCATCCTGGTTCGGCCGGCGGTCCGAAGGCCGACTACCGGGTCCGGATCTTCACGCCCTACGCGGAGCTGCCCTTCGCGGGGCACCCCAGCGTCGGCGCCGCGCACACCCTGGTGCGGGCGGGACGGCTCCCCGCGGGCACGGTGCGCCAGGAGTGCGGCGCCGGCATCCTCGACCTGGTCGTCGACGAGGACGGGGCCACGCTCTCCGGTGGCCGGGCGACCCTGGAGGACGGCCCGGACCCCGGCCGGCTGGCCGAGGCGATGGGGCTCTCGTCCGCCGACGCCGTCGGCATCCCGGCGCACGTGGCCGGCTGCGGGCTGCCGTTCACCTACCTCGCCGTGCGGCGCGAGGTCGTCGACGAGGCGGCGCCGGTGCCGGCGCTGCTCGGCGAGCTCGGGGTGGGGGAGGGCGTCTCCGTGCTGTCCTGGGACGCCGCGACCTCGACGGTGTACGCGCGGGTGTTCGCCGCCGACCTCGCCTGGGGCGAGGACCCGGCGACCGGGTCGGCCGCCCTGGGTGCGGGCGTCTGGCTGGTGGCGGCCGGCCTGGTCACCGGCGACGGGACGTCGTCCTACGTCATCCGGCAGGGCGAGGCGATGGGGCGCCCGTCGCACCTGTCCTGCACCGTCACCGCCGCCGGGCGCCGGGTCACCGCCGCCACCGTGCAGGGGGCGGTGGTGCCGATCGCCCGCGGCCGGATCCGGGTGCCATGAAGGACCCTCCTGCCCCCCACCGCTCGCACGCTCGCGGCGGGTCCCTGCAGGAGGGCCACGGGGTCGGGGCCGGGGCCTCCGCCGCGTGGGCGGTGCACCGTCCCGGCGGCCGGGACGTCGGGATCATGGCGGTGGCCGTCGTCGGCATCTCGCTGTCGGCGCCGCTGACCGCGCTGCTCACCGCCCCGATGCTGGCGCTCGCGTTCTGGCGCAACGTGGGCGGCGCGGCCGTGCTCCTGCCGGTGCTGCTCCTGCGGGAGCGCTCGACCCTCACCGGCCTGCGGTTCCGCGACCTCGGCAGCTCGGTGGTCGCCGGTCTCTTCCTCGCCGCCCACTTCGCCGCCTGGCTGCCGAGCCTGTCGATGACCACGGTCGCCGCGTCGACGGCGCTGGTCACGACCACGCCGATCTGGACCGCCCTGGCCGCCCGGATCAGCGGGGTGCGGCTGCCCGCGGCGATCTGGTGGGGCCTCCTCCTCGCCGTGCTGGGCGTGGCGCTCATCGCCGGCGTCGACGTGACGGTGAGTACCCGGGCCCTGCTCGGCGACGGGCTGGCGCTGCTCGGCGCGATCTGCGCGGGCGGCTACGTGCTGGCCGGCGCGCGGGCGCGGCAGCGGCTGTCCGTCTCCGCCTACGCGGTCGTCTGCTACTCCGTGTGCGCGCTGACGATCGCGGTCGCCGCCGTCGTCGCCGGAACCCCGCTCGGCGGGTTCCGGACCCGCGACTGGCTGCTGATCGCGGCGATCACCGTCTGCGCCCAGCTGCTCGGGCACACCCTGCTCAACCTGGTGCTCTCCTCGGTCGGCCCCACCGTGGTCAGCCTGGTCGTGCTCCTGGAGGTGCCCGGCGCGCTGCTGTTCGCGCTGGTGCTCCTGCAGCAGGTGCCCCCGCTGCTCGCCCTGCCCGGGGTGCTGCTCGTCGTCCTCGGCGTGGCCCTCGTCGTGCGGGCCAGCCGCCCGGTCACGCTGGTCGAACCCGCGACCTGAGCGGCCATCGTGCCCACGGTGGCCGTGGCTACGCTCCGGACATGGCCGAGTTCCGATCCCGCCGATCCAACCTCGCCGTCCCGGGCAGCAACCCGCGGTTCCTGGAGAAGGCGAAGGGGCTGCCGGCCGACCAGGTGTTCCTCGACCTGGAGGACGCCTGCGCCCCGCTGGCCAAGCCCAGCGCCCGCAAGAACATCGTCGCGGCGCTCAACGAGGGCGGCTGGGGCGAGAAGATCCGCACCGTCCGGATCAACGACTGGACGACGGAGTGGACCTACCGCGACGTCATCGAGGTCGTCGAGGGCGCCGGCGCCGACCTGGACTGCCTGATGCTGCCCAAGGTGGTCGACGCCGCCCAGGTGCAGGCGCTGGACCTGCTGCTCGCCCAAGTCGAGCGGGCCAACGGGCTCGAGGTCGGTCGCATCGGCATCGAGGCGCAGATCGAGGACGCCCGGGGCCTGATCAACGTCAACGCGATCGCCTTCGCCAGCCCGCGGATCGAGACGATCATCTTCGGCCCGGCCGACTTCATGGCCTCGATCAACATGAAGACGCTGGTGGTGGGCGCCCTGCACCCGGACTACGCCGGCGACCCGTACCACTACATCCTCATGCAGATCCTCATGGCCGCCCGCGCCCGCGGCGTGCAGGCCATCGACGGGCCGTTCCTCCAGGTCCGCGACGTCGACGCCTTCCGCGAGGTGGCCAAGCGGTCGGCGGTGCTCGGCTTCGACGGCAAGTGGGTGCTGCACCCCGGCCAGATCGACGCGGCCAACGAGATCTACGCGCCGTCCCAGGAGGACTACGACCACGCCGAGCTCATCCTCGACGCCTACGAGTGGCACACCTCGGAGGCCGGCGGGGCGAAGGGCTCGGCGATGCTCGGCGACGAGATGATCGACGAGGCCAGCCGCAAGATGGCGCTGGTCATCGCGGGCAAGGGCCGCGCCGCGGGGCTGCGGCGCACCTCGTCGTTCGCCCCGCCGGAGGCCTAGGGGCCGAAGGAGACGCTGGCCAGCGAGGCGAGCGCCACGAACCACAGCACGATCGCGAGGACGACGAGGGCCGACGCGATCGCGCCGACGATGATCCCGGCCAGCGCCAGGCCCTCGCCCTCCTCGCCGGTCTGCTTGATCTGCCGGCGGGCGACGACGCCGAGCACCACGCCGGCGGGCGCGAAGACGAAGGCCAGGACGAGCGCCAGGATCGCCATCGTGTTGGTGGGCCGCCGGAAGCCGTACCCGGGCGGCGGGGCGCCGTAGCCGGGCGGCGGGGCGTAGCCCGGTGGCGGGCCGTAGCCCGGGGGTGGGCCGAACGCCGGCGCGGGGTACGCATGCGCAGGTGGCGCGCCGGCCGTGGAGAACTGCGGGGGCGGTGCGGCGGCGGGCGGGTCGCCCCGGTACAGGCCGTCGTCGTGCGTGCTCATGGGGTCCTTCCCTCGGGGGCGCCCGTCACCGGCCGACCGCCGGGACGGGCAGCGCGGCGATCCGGGCGCCGATGCCCCGGGCGGCCGTGGCGCCTGCCGCAGGATCCTCCGCGAGGAGCACCGAGACCACCGCGCCACGCCCTTGGGCGACGACGTCCTGCACGGTGCCGTCCGCCAGCCGGTAGCGGACCGCGACGACGTTCCCGGTCAGCCCCTCCACGACCGGCGGGTCGGCGAACGTGCGGTCGCCGGCCGGGCAGGACTCGAAGGCGTCGCGCAGCTCGGTCATCGCCAGCTCCCCGGCCTCGGCCGAGTCGTAGGCGATCGCCTCCGCGACGACGGTGGCCGCGCCGGCCGGGTCCAGCCCGACGACCGGGTGCTTCGCCGTCCGGCGCGCCTCGGAGGGGAAGGCGACGCCGCAGAGGCCGTCCAGGCTGGGGTTGCCGCTCAGGTCGCCGTCCGGCACGGGGTTGGCCTGCACCGACCAGCCGGCCGGGAGGTCCGTGGCCCGCAGCGCGACCGCGAGGGCGGCCTCGTCAGGCGTGGTGGCCGCGGCGGGGTCGGCGCCCGCGGCCGCGGACTGCTCGGCCTGCGCCGGCGCCGGTTCCTCGCGGGGCCCGTCGTCCGCCGGCTCGCTGCCGCAGCCGGACACGAGCAGCGCGGCGGCGACCGCGGCCGCGAGGTGCCTCATCCTCGCGACGCTAGACCGGGAGACGATCATCAGTCGCGGGCTGCTCGAGGCGTACGCGCTCGAGCGCTGAGGCACACCGGGTGTCCGGGAAGCTCGTGCTCTGCCCACTCCGGTGGGCAGAGCACGAGCTCGCGCGGAGGAACCTGCGCCCGCGCCGATCAGCCCTCGCTGTCCGCCGGTTCCTGGAAGGTGACCTCGACCTCGTCGACGCCGAGCGAGCGGGCCAGCGAGGTGAGCATCGTGCGGGTGTTGTCCTCGGCGCGGTCGCGCAGGTCGCTGCCCACGGCGGCCGCAGCCAGGCGGTCCTCGGCCAGCGCGTACAGCTCGGTGTCGTCGACCGGGTTGTCGCCGAACGCGTCGCCGACCCGCTCCAGGAGCCCGCGGTCGCGGTCGAGGACGCGGCTCTCCGCCGGGTCGATGCGCACCTCGCCCACGCGCGGGGCGGGCAGCTCGATGATCGCGGAGTTGCCGTCGGCGGAGAGGGCGACCCGGCCGTCGTCCAGCGCGGTGAAGTCGACGTAGGCGTCGGCGGTGCCGGTGGCGAGGAAGCTGACCCGCTCACCGCTGATCACCGAGGGGACGTAGCGCGTGTCGACCTCCCGGTCGACGACGACCTGGAACGTGCCGGTCGCGGCGTGGTACTCCGACAGGTCCTCGAGGGCCAGCAGCAGCGGGGTCGTGCTGCGGTCGACGACGTCCTGGCCGAACGGGTCGTCGGGCAGCCAGCCGGCCACCTGCACGCCGACGGGCACCAGCACGGCCAGGCCGATCCCGGCGGCCACGAGGCGGGGGCGCACCCGGCGCCGGCGGCGCGGCGCCCGCTCGGCGACGGCGTCGGTGGACCGGTCCTGCAGGAGCGTGGGCATGCGCTGACCTCCGGCGAGGGGTGGGGGATCCCACCGTTCAGCGAGGAGTGTGCGCCGTCCATTCCCCGACACGCCGGGACGCAGCGGCCTCAGCGGGCCGGACGGCGCTCGTAGTTCCGCCGTGCCCACACGTAGCCGACCAGGGCGATGGCGGCGCACCAGCCGATCGACAGCAGCCCGCTGGACCCGATCGCCGTTCCGGTCAGCAGCCCGCGGAGCGTCTCGATCAGCGGGGTGAACGGCTGGTGCTCGGCGAACCAGCGCAGGCCGGCCGGCATCGAGTCCACCGGCACGAACCCGCTGCCGAAGAACGGCAGGAGCATCAGCGGCATCGGCAGGTTGCTGGCCGCCTCGACGGTCTTGGTGTGCAGGCCCATGGCCACCGACAGCCAGGACAGCGCGAAGCCGGTCATGGCCAGGACGCCGATCACGGCCAGCCACTCCAGGGCGTCCGCGCTCGGCCGGAAGCCGACGAGCAGGGCGACGGCGAGGACGAGCGCCAGCCCGACCATCGTCTGGACGACGGCGCCGATCACGTGCCCGGTGAGCACCGCCGCGCGGGCGATCGACATGGTCCGGAACCGGGCGATGATGCCCTCGGTCATGTCCATGGCGATCCCGATCGCCGTCCCCTGCGCGCCGCCGGTCATGGCGAGGACCAGGATGCCGGGGACGACGTAGGCGAGGTACTCCGCCCGGCCGCCGGAGGGAGCGCCCAGCCCGGCACCCAGGGTGCCGCCGAAGACGTAGACGAACAGCAGCAGGAAGACGATGGGCATCGCGGCCACGATCACGGTCAGGCCGGGGTAGCGCACCGCGCGCTTCAGGTTCCGGCGCAGCATCGTCCTCGAGTCGCTGAGCGTGAGAGCCAGGGCGGTCACGAGGGCACCTCCTCAGGGGTAGGCCGGCCGGTGAGGGCCAGGAAGACGTCGTCCAGGTCAGGGGTGTGCACGGTCAGCCCGGCGACGTCGATCCGGGCGTCGTCCAGGCGGCCGAGCAGGGACCGCAGCTCGGCGACGCTGCCGTCCCCGGGCACCTCCAGGGCCAGCGAGGCGGCGTCCGGGGTCGGGACGCCGAGCACCCGCGCGGCCTCGGCGAGGGACGGTGCGTCGTCGAACTGCAGGCGCACGTGCCCGCCGGGGACGAGCCGCTTGAGCTCGTCGGCGGTCCCCTCGGCCACCAGGTGGCCGGAGTCGAGGACGCCGATCCGGTCGGCCAGCTGGTCGGCCTCGTCCAGGTACTGCGTGGTGAGCAGGATGGTCACCCCGTCGGACACGAGGCCGCGGACGGCGTCCCACATCGCCCGGCGGCTGCGCGGGTCGAGCCCGGTGGTCGGCTCGTCGAGGAACACCACCCGGGGGTCGCCCATGAGGCCCATGGCGAGGTCGAGCCGCCGGCGCATGCCGCCGGAGTAGGTCGCGGGCACCCGGTCGGCGGCCTCGACCAGGTCGAAGCGGTCGAGCAGGTCTGCGGCCCGGCGCCGGGTCTCCTGTCGGCCGAGGTGCTGGAGGTCGCCCATGAGGCGCAGGTTCTCCGCGCCGGTGAGCAGGGTGTCCACGGCGGAGAACTGGCCGGTCAGCGCGATGGCCGACCGCACCCCGCCGGGGTCGCGGGCCAGGTCGTGGCCGGCGACGCGGACCTCGCCGCCGTCGGCGCGGGTGAGGGTGGAGAGGATGTCGACGGTGGTCGTCTTGCCGGCGCCGTTGGGGCCGAGCAGGGCGAAGATCGTCCCCTCCGGCACGGTGAGGTCCAGTCCGTCGAGGACGACGTGGTCGCCGAAGGCCTTGCGCAGGCCGGTGACGGCGATCGCGGGAGTGGCTGGCATGGCAGGTCCTCTCAGGCCCGGCGGATGAGGACGTCGCCGTAGGACGTGCGGGCGTGGATCTCGACGGTCTCGTCGGCGTCCTGCGGTCCTCCGGTCTCGTCGAGCAGGTTGCGGATGCGGCCGCCGCCCGAGTGCACGTCCAGCCAGGCCGCGGTGCCGGCGCGGACGCCCGCCTCCACCTCGCCGTAGCCGGTCTCCAGGACGAGCGACCCGCGGACGGCCTGGCCGACGCGGACCTGGCCGTACTTGGTGCGGCCGGTGAGCGAGGCGAGGGCACGGTCGACGGTGATGTCGCCGTAGCCGGTCGCCAGACGGGCCGGGCCGGCGGTCTGGCCGACCCGGACGGTCCCGTAGGAGGTGTGCGCCTCGGCCTCGCCGTCGACGGCCGCCGCGGTGATGCCACCGGTGGACGTGCGGGCGCGCAGGGCGCTCGCCTGGTCCAGGCGCAGGTCGCCGTGGGTGCTCTCCAGCTCGACGGCGCCGAGCCGGCCCGTGCACACGATGCCGCCGGCCGCCGTCCGGACGTCGACCGAGGACCCCTCGGGCAGCGCGACGTCGACGTCGACCTCCGCTCCGGCGGGAAAGAACAGCAGGCGGGGGCGACCGGTGGAGCGGACCACCAGCTCGCCGGCGGCGAAGTCGACCAGGGCGTTCGCGGCGGCCGCGACGTCGGCGGAGCTGCGCGGGTTCCGGGGCCGGACGGTGACGACGGTGTCGGTCCGCTCGGAGGCGCGGACCTGCACCGAACCGAACGCGACCTCGATGCGGGCGGAGATGGGCTGCGGGGTGTCGAACGTGGGCAAGGCGGTGCCCTCCTCGGGGCAGGGGGGATCGCCCCCGGACCGGTCGGCCGGGGTCGGTGTACTGGTGCGGACGGACGGGCGGGCCGCGGCTAGCGCGCCCACCCGGTGTAGTGGGAGCCGCCCGACCAGCGGCCGCGGCGGGACTCCGCGGACGACGGCCGGGAACCGGCGTCCAGTGCGGTGGTGACGGCCCGGACCAGCCAGGTGTTGACCGAGAACCCGAGGCGGGCGGCGGCCTCCTCCACCCGCACCTTGAGCTGCTCGGGCAGCCGCAGGGTGATGCGGAGGGTCTCGCCCTCCTCGAGGTCGGGGGCCGGGGCGGTGGCCGCCGGTGCCGGTTCCTCCGGAGCCGCCGGGGCGGGCGGAGCGGTGACGACGAAGCCGAGGTCGCCGCCGCGGAGCCGGACGTCGACCGACCCCGGCGCCAGCTGGGCGGTGAGCTCCTCGGCGGCCGCGGACAGCGCGCTGAGCAGGGCGAGGCGGACCGAGGACTCGAGCGGCGCGGTCAGCCGCTCGGCCAGCTCGCGGGCGTCGTCGCCGCCGGGTGCGGCGGCGGCCACCAGTTCCCGGCGGAGCTGCTCGACGTAGGGCGTCAGGTCCATGGTGTCACTGTGACACCATTTTGACGTCATCCGCAAGGCCCTTGACGCCACGCGGTGTCGCGGAGCCGACCGAACACACGGAGCGGACCGGGGTTCTGTGCCGCGGAAGGCAGGGGAACACCGGCCTCCCCCGGGGCATTGCCCCGAGCATGAGAGCTGTCGCAGTGACCGAGTTCGGTGGGCCGGAGGCCCTGCACGTCGTCGACGTCCCGGACGAGCCGCTGGGGCCCGGGCAGGTCCGGCTGCGGGTGACCGCGGCGACGGTCAACCCGACGGACACCTACGTCCGCAACGGCGTGTACGCCCAGCGGGACGAGGTCGAGCGCTTCCCCTACGTGCCCGGGATGGACGCCGCGGGCGAGCTGGTGGAGATCGGGCCCGACGTCGACAGCGACCTGCAGGTGGGTGACCGGGTGATGGCCATCGTGCTGCCGTCGGGCTCGCACGGCGGGTACCGGGAGGACCTCGTGCTCCCGAGCGGGTCGGTGGCCCGCGTGCCGAAGGGGACCAGTGACGCGGAGGCGTCCACCCTCCCCATGAACGGGCTCACCGCCCGCCTGGCGCTGGACCTCATGGCTCTGGAGCCGGGCCAGGTCCTGGCGGTGACCGGCGCCGCCGGCGCGTTCGGCGGGTACGTGATCCAGCTGGCCAGGCACGCCGGGCTGACCGTCGTGGCCGACGCCGCGGAGGCCGACGAGCAGCTGGTCCGCGACCTCGGCGCCGACGTCGTCGTCCGGCGCGGGGACGACGTCGCCGACCGGATCCGCGAGCGCTACCCCGACGGCGTGGACGGCCTGGCCGACGGCGCGGTCCAGAACGAACTGGTGCTGCCCGCGGTGCGGGACGGCGGCACCGTGGCGACCGTCCGCGGCTACGCCGGCGACGGGCAGCGCGGCCTCCGGGTGCACCCGGTCGGCGTGCGCACCTACGCCGAGGAGGCCGGCACGCTCGACGGCCTCCGGCAGCTGGTGGAGGAAGGCGTCCTCACGCTGCGGCTGGCGCGGACCCTCCCCGCCGAGGAGGCCGCGGAGGCCCACCGCCTGCTCGAGCGCGGCGGCGTCCGCGGGCGGCTGGTCATCACCTTCTGAGGTCGCGGGAGTGGCCCCCGACCTGCGAGGGTGGGGGCCCTTCCCGGGCAGAGGGGCCCGGGCCGGCGCGGAGGTCGCAGATGGTGCACAGGCTCCTGGTCAGCTACGGGCAGCCCGAGGACCCGGGCGCGTTCGACGAGTACTACCGGGACACGCACATGCCCCTGGCGATGGAGATGCCGGGGATCGTCCGGTTCAGTGTCGGCCACGCCCAGGCAGTGGACCCGGCCACGCCCGGGCCGTACTTCGTCGTGGAGATCGACTTCGAGTCCGAGGAGGCGATGACCGCGGCGTTCTCCTCGCCGGAGGGCCGCTCGGCCACGAAGGACGTCGCCAACTTCGCCACCGGCGGAGCGACCATGGCGCACTTCGAGGTCCGCGACATCAAGGCCGGCATGCCGTACGTGCCGTGACGGCCGGGCGGGCCCGACGGGACCCCCGGCGGTGAACGGCGCGCAGGCGCTCGTCCGCACGCTGGTCGCCGCGGGGGTCGACGTCTGCTTCGCCAACCCGGGCACCTCGGAGATGCACTTCGTCGCGGCCCTGGACGACGTGCCGGAGATGCGCAGCGTGCTGACCCTCTTCGAGGGGGTCGCCACCGGCGCCGCGGACGGCTACGCGCGGATGGCTGGCCGCCCGGCGGCGACCCTGCTGCACCTCGGTCCGGGGCTGGCCAACGGCGTGGCCAACCTGCACAACGCCCGCCGCGGCGGTGCGCCGGTGCTCAACGTGGTCGGCGACCACGCGCGGTCGCACAAGCGGCTCGACGCGCCGCTGGAGTCCGACGTGGACGCCCTGGCCGGGGCCGTGTCCGGCTGGGTGCGCCGGTCCCTGTCGCCGGCCGACGTCGCCGCCGACGCCGCCGAGGCGGTGGCCGCGGCGGCGCGGGGCGCGGTCGCCACCCTGGTGCTGCCCGCCGACGTCTCCTGGACCGACGGCGCCGCACCGGCCGACCCCCTGCCGGTGCGGCCCGCGCCCCAGGTCCCGGACGCCGTGGTCGACGAGGTGGCCGCGGCGCTGGCCTCGGGGGAGCCGGCGGTGCTGTTCGTCGGCGGGGACGTCGTGGCGTGCGAGGAGGGCCTGCTGGCCGCCGGCCGGGTGGCCGCGGGCACGGGCGCGCGCCTGCTCGCCGAGACCTTCCCCGCTCGAATGGTGCGCGGCGCGGGCCTGCCCGACCCGGACGAGCTGCCCTACCCGCCGGAGATGGCGATGGCCGCCCTGGCCGGGACGGCGCACCTCGTGCTGGCCGGGGCGACCGCGCCGGTGCACTTCTTCGCCTATCCGGACGTCCCCGGGACGCCGGTGCCCGAGGGCTGCCGGGTGCACGTGCTCTCCGCGCCCGGGGAGGACGGCGTCGCGGCACTGCGGGCGCTGGCCGACCGCGCCGCCCCCGGCGCCGAGCCCGAGCTGGCCGAGGCGTCCCGCCCCGAGCTGCCCGGCGGAGCGCTCGATCCGCGGTCGATGGCCGCGGTGGTCGGCGCGCTGCTCCCCGAGCGGGCGGTCGTCGTCGACGAGGCGCTGACCTCCGGCGTCGGCCTGGCCGAGCTGACCGCGGGCGCGCCCCGGCACGACTGGCTGGCGCTGACCGGCGGGGCGATCGGCGACGGCCTGCCGATGGCCGTGGGCGCCGCGGTGGCCTGCCCCGACCGGCCGGTGCTGTGCCTGCAGGCCGACGGCAGCGCGATGTACACGATCCAGGCGCTGTGGACCATGGCCCGTGAGCAGCTCGACGTCACGGTCGTGGTCTGCGACAACGGGTCGTACGCGATCCTCGAGCACGAGCTGTCGCGGGTCGGCGCGCGCGGCGACGGCGAGCGCGCCGGCCGGCTGCTGGACCTGGGCGGCCCGGGGCTGGACTTCGTCGCGCTGGCGACCGGCATGGGCGTCCCGGCGACCCGGGCCACGACCGCCGAGGAGTTCGCCGGGCAGCTGCGGGCGGCGCTGGCCGAGCCCGGTCCGCACCTGGTCGACGCCGTGCTCCCGGGTCGGCGCTGACCGCGGCGTGCTGCGGCGGGCGGCCCGCGTCGCGCTGGCCGTCGTCCTGGTGCTCGCCGTGCTGACCGGCCTGATCTGGGCGCTGCAGCGGCGGCTGGTCTACCTGCCCGACGACGGTCCGGTGCCGGCCGCGGCCGACGCCCTGCCCGGCGGGCGGGACGTCGTCCTGCGCACGTCCGACGGCCTGGAGTTGGGCGCGTGGTTCGTGCCCGGGCCCGGGCCCGACCCCGCCACCGTGCTGGTGGCCAACGGCAACGGCGGGCACCGCGGCCTGCGGGCGCCGTTGGCCCGGGCGCTGGCCGGGCGCGGCCTGGGGGTGCTGCTGTTCGACTACCGCGGCTACGGCGGCAACCCGGGCAGCCCGAGCGAGGCCGGGCTGGCCCGCGACGTCCGGGCGGCCCGCGGGTACCTGGTGGCGGAGGCCGGCGTGCGTCCTGACCGGCTCGTCTACTACGGGGAGAGCCTGGGGGCCGCGGTCGTCACCGAGCTGGCCGGGGAGCACCCGCCCGCGGGGCTGCTGCTGCGCTCGCCGTTCACCGACCTGGCCGCCGTGGGCAGCGAGCACTACCCGTTCCTGCCGGTGCGGGCGCTGCTGCGCGACCGCTATCCGGTGGCCGAGCGGATCGCGTCGGTCCGGGTGCCGACGACCGTGGTGCTGGGCGACGCCGACTCGATCGTGCCGCCGGCCCAGAGCCGCGCCGTGGCGGCCGCCGCGGCGCGGCTGCACCGGCTGGTCGAGGTGCCCGGGGCCGACCACAACGACCTGGTGCTGCTGGACGGGCCCGCCCTGGTCGACGCGGTGGCCGAGCTGGCCGGCGTCAGGTAGCCGCGTCGAGGAACTGGCGGGCCAGCCGCTTCGGCGCCCGGGCCAGCCATGCCTCGGTGACCAGCTCCGGCAGCTCCGCGGGGTCCAGCTCCTCGAGCCGGATCAGCACCACGGGGTAGCCGTTGAAGTGCGGCGTCGTGAAGTAGACGGCGGGATCGTCGGCCAGCAGCGCCTCCTTGGCGCCGAGGTCGGGCACCCAGGCGGCGAGGACCGGGCCCTCCGGAGCGGCGTCGCCCAGTGCGGCCAGGTCGGCGCGGCGCAGCGCGCGCTCCCAGACGAAGCCCTTGTCGCGGACCCGCCACTCCAGCCGGCCGCGGGCATCGCTCTCCCCGACCTCGGGCAGCCCGAGGGCCACCGTCCGGACGTCCGACCAGGTCGCCACGGGCGGGAGGGTAGCGCCGCCGGCCGGTCTGGCGGGGTGCGTCCGCGCGCGCCAGCATGGGAGCCCCGGCGAGGAGGAGGTCCCCGTGGACGCCGCCCAGCTCCGCGACCTGCAGGCGCCGCTCAAGCAGCGCTACCGCGACGACCCGGAGTCCGCGTGCACCACGATGCGGGCCGACGCGGAGTTCGCCGATCCGGGGATCACCTGCACGGTGCAGACCTGGGCGGGCCCGGTGCGCGCCGGCCTGCACCCGGTCACCGGCGGCGACGGCGTCGACGCCTGTTCCGGCGACATGCTGCTCCAGGCCCTGCTGGCCTGCGCCGGCGTGACGATGCGCAGCGTGGCCACGGCGATGGGCGTCGAGGTCCGGTCCGCCCGGCTGACCGCGCGCGGCGAGATGGACGCCCGCGGCACCCTCGGGGTGTCGAAGGAGACCCCGGTCGGCCTCGGCGACATCGCCGTGGACGCCGAGCTGGACACCGACGCCGACGACGCGACGCTGGAGAAGCTCGGGCAGCTCACCGAGCGGTACTGCGTCGTCGCGCAGACCCTGGCGCGGCCGCCGCACCTCACCGTGCGCCGCGCCGAGTGACCACCCGGGCCCGGCGGACGCCGGCCTGGTCGCGCCGCCGCCTCAGCGGGTCG
>NZ_JAQISV010000055.1:0-37921 GCF_048569675.1 Geodermatophilus sp. CPCC 206100 | reverse complement strand
CGCCGCGGCCAGCCGTCGGGTGCCCTCCCCGGCGGCCGCCGACGCCGCGCGGGCGCGCTCGCGAGCCTGCTCGACCGGTGTCGCCGGACGCCGCAGGCGCAAGCGGGCGCCGCGCCGGCGCAGCCCCACGACCACGGCCACCAGCGCGGCGAGGCCGGCGAGCGCGCCGAGGACCGCGCCCAGCCGGCGGCCGCCCTGCGCGGGGGAGTGCTCGGCGGACTCCGGCCGCCGAGCGGCGGCCTCCTCGGTGTCCGTCGGGGCCGGGGCACTCGACCCGCCCGCAACGGCCTCGCCGGCCGGGAGCAGCGTCTCCGACTCCGAGCGCGACGACGGGATGCCGTAGTGCTGGTAGAGCTCCGCCTCCTGGGCCACCGACAGCTGGCGGGCCCCGCCGGCCGAGGGCGCCGCGACGACGGCCGCGCGGGAGACCACCACCTGCACCCGGTCGCCGCTCTCGGCGGCGTCCACCACGGGGACGATCGCGGACGCCCCCTCCAGATCGGCGTACAGCCACTCGGGCCGGCCGCTCGCCTCGTCGGCCAGGACGGCGGTGCACACGCCGATCTCCTCGCCGTCGCGGTCGACCACGATCCGGCCGACCCACTCCGCTGCCTGGTCCCGTTCGGGGAGAGCCATGGACGCCTCCGAGCACGGGCGGGCCGTCGCGCGACTCGCGACCTCGAGGTCCCCGCCGAGAGATCCCCGGTACCCGGCGCACGGGCGGACAACCTGCGCATCCCTGCCCGGGCGTGTCGCTGACGTTGCGCAGACCGTGGGCGGTCCGTCCAGCCCCTCTGTGAGGGAGCGGCCCGATCCCCTCGCTGGGGGTGGGCGGACGGGCGCCGACGGGGGAGGGTTCAACCACGCGGGCCGCCTGCTCACCCCCCGGGGCAGGCGGCCCGCGGACGAACGGTGGGGCAGCGCGATCCGGGTGCCGGCCGGAGGGGCCGCGACTACGGTCCGCGGGGGTGACCCCACCTCGCCGCCGCCCGCCGGGGATCGCCGACGAGCGCACCCAGCTGCTCGGGTGGCTCGACCTGCAGCGCGCGCTGGTGCCGTACAAGTGCGCGGGCCTGTCGGAGCCGGACGCCCGACGTGCCCTCCTGCCGGGCTCCCCGGCCATGACCGTGGCGGGCCTGGTCTCCCACCTGCGCTGGGTGGAGCACTGCTGGTTCGAGGTGCTCTTCCTCGACCGTCCCGCCGGCGCCAACCCGCAGTTCGGCCCGGTCGAGGCGGCCGACTTCGAGGTCGGGGACACCCCGCTGGCCCAGCTGCTCGACGAGTACGCCCGCCAGTGCGCGGTCTCCGACGAGATCGTCGCCGCGGCCGGGCTCGACGACCTCGGCCGCAACGCGGAGTACGGCGCCACCGGGCTCACCCTGCGCTGGATCCTGCTGCACGTGCTCGAGGAGGTCGCGCGGCACGTCGGCCACCTCGACCTCCTCCGCGAGCAGCTCGACGGCGCGACGGGGTACTGGTGACCGCGGCTCAGGAGGCGGCGGCCAAGGTCAGCAGGCTCCCGACCGCGCCGGTGGCCACGCCGACGAGCAGCAGGACGACGGCGGTCGCGCGGTCGACCTGGTTGCCGAGCAGCACGTCGGCGAGCTGACGGCCGCCCGCGTCGGCGCCGTCCCCGTCCCGCCAGCGGCGCAGCGCCGCGCTGGTCCGCCGTCCCTCCCGGAGCAGCAGCGCGAGCGCGACCAGCTCGGCGAGCGCCGACACCACGAGGCAGACGACGGCCAGGGCGACCTGCGCGGTCTCGCTCATGCCCGAAGCGTCCCGCACCGCGGCCGCCGGTGGCGGTCAGCAGTGGGCGGAGCGGTCCTGGTCCAGGAGCCGGGGCGGGGTGGCCTGCTCGTCGGCGGCGTCGAAGGCGCGCGCGTACCAGCCGACGGTGGCCGCGGTCACCAGCACCCAGGCGAGGAGGACCAGCGCGGTCAGGATCACGACGGGTCCCGCGGCGGACGCCGGAAGGTGAGGGTGACCCCGTGCGCGGCGAGGTCGGCGCGGACCCCGTCGGCGCGACGCCGGTGCGCGGCGGCGCGCTCCCGGAGCACACCGGCCAGGGCCGGACTGGTGCACCGGCCGGCCCGCCGGTCGAGCACCGCGGCGGTCTCGGCGTAGACGGCGGCCCGGCGCAGCAGCTCGACGATCTCCAGCCGGTCGTCGTCGAACCGCCGCCGCGACCGGGCCGGTGGTGCGCTTCTCGCGCCTGGCGAGGCGAGCTCGGTCACGTCCACCACCTCCACGACGGTCGGATGAGCTGTCGGAGAGGAAGACGCCGCCGCCGCCGGGGGATGACGCGGGCTCAGCGGCGGCGGGCCATGTCGTAGCTGGACAGCACCTCGAGCAGGAACGCCGACGCCGCCTGTGCGACCTGCGCCACCTCGTCGGCCGGGGTGTCCCGCAGCACCTCGACGAGGACGTCGTGGTGCACCTGCACCACCTCCAGCAGGCTGCGCTGCCCGGCGAGGGCGCCGCGGCCGAGCTGGTAGCCGGCGGTCAGCGCCGACTCCTCCTGCCGCGACAGGTACCGCAGGAAGGCCGCCCGGTAGTCGCGCAGCAGGCCCTCGCCGGAGGTCACGGCCCCGGTACCCGGGGAGCGTCGAGCCGGGCGTCGAGCTCCTCCAGCCCCTCCTCGAGGTCGAGGGCGGTGATGACCGTGCCCGTGTCCATGCCGAGCTCGACCATCGCGAAGGCGACGTCGGGCTGGATGCCGACCACGACGGTGACCGCTCCCCGCAGCCGGGCCATCTCCGCGATGTCCCGGAGAGTGCGGGTGCCGAAGGAGTCGAGGACGTCGAGGGCCGCCACGTCGATGACGACGCCCCCGGCGCGGTCGGCACCGATCCGCTCCACGAGGTCCTGCTGGAAGCGCACCAGCTGCGAGTCGTCGAGCGCGGTGTGCACCGAGGCGATCAGGTACGGACCCTGCCGCAGGATGGAGAACAGCCGCGGGCTGGGCGTCACGGTCCGCCCGATTCCCCACTGCGGGTCACCGAGTACCCGAGGAGCCGCTCGGCCTGCTCCAGCCCGCCCTGCAGGTCGCCGATGGTGTTCATCTTCGACAGGTCGACCCCGATGGTCACGAGCGTCTGGGCGATCTCGGGTGAGAGCCCCGTGATGATGACGCTCGCGCCCATGAGACGTGACGCGTCGACCGTGCGGACCAGGTTGTTGGCGACGGACTCGTCGACGTCGGGCACGCCGGTGATGTCGACGACGACGACCTTGGCCCGGTGGGTGCGGATGCCGCTGAGCAGCTGGACGGTCAGCTGGCGCGCGCGTTCCTGGTCCAGGACCCCGATGATCGGCAGGATCAGCAGCCGCTCGCGGACCGGCAGCACCGGCGTCGACAGCTCCCGTATGGCGTCCTGCTGCTGCCGGATGACCCGCTCGCGCTCGTCGACGAAGGAGACGGCGACGGTGTTGGCGATCCGGTTGGCGGCCGGCTCGTAGGCGTCGAGCACCCGGTTGAGCAGAGGCAGGTCACCCTGGTACTTCTCGAACAGCGACCGGGCCAGGACGTCGCGCAGCAGCAGCACGATCCCGACGACCTCGTGGGTCTCCACGCCGCGCGGGATGATCCGCTCGGACAGGTCGCGGGCGTAGTGCTGCAGCGCCTCCACGCTGCCGGTCTCGAGCACCTCGACGTAGTTGTCGTAGACCAGCGTGGTCTCGGCGGCCATCTCCTTGGAGGTCATCGCCTGGAGCAGGTGCGCCTCCTGGATGCGGGCGGCCCACTCCTGCCGCAGCCGGGTCCGGTGCTCCCGCAGGTGGGCGACGAGCTGGGGGAGGAGGACGTCCTCGTCGGTGCGCGCCGTCGGGTGCGGGTGGGCCTCGGTCACGGTCGCGCCCGCGTTCTCGTTCCTGGTCACGGCTCTCCTCGCCACTTCGTCATCGTCACCGTCGTCCCGCGGCCGGCCTCGGAGACGACAGCGAACTCGTCCATCAGCCGCCGCGCCCCGGGCAGCCCGAGGCCCAGCCCCCGGTAGGTGCTGAAACCGTCCCGCATCGCCCGCTCGACGTCGTCGATCCCCGGCCCGGCGTCGCGCGCCACGATGCGGATGCCCGGCCGCGGGTCCACGAGCGAGTCGACGACCACCTCGCCGGAGTCGGCGAACCGCACGATGTTGCGGGTCACCTCGGAGACCGCCGTGGCGATCAGCGTGATGTCGGTGGGGCTGAAGCCGAGCCGGGTGGCCAGCTCCCGAGCGGCCTGCCGGGCGGCGACGATGTCGGAGTCGGCGCGCACGGGCACCCGCACCTCGCCGTCCCGCGGGCGGCCGCGCCCCATGAGCGGCTCGGAGAGCCGGGCGCACAGGTCGCACTCGAGCAGGTGGCGGGCGGCGTCGACCTCGCGCTGGCGGCGCCGGTCGCCGCCGGAGATGGCGAACAGCACCGGGCGGCAGCGCTCGGTCGGCGGCTCGACGTGCTCGGAGGCGAGCAGGTACTCCACGCGCAGCCGGGCGCGGGTGCGGTTGAGCTGCGCGGCCACCGCGCCGGCCGTCGAGCCGAGCTCCGCGGCCAGGGAGCGGGTGTCCTGCCCGGCGACCTCGTGGGCCAGCAGCGTGGCGCGCTCCCGGTCGGACAGCCGGGTGAGCGCCTCGGCGACGGCCGCCCGGTCCTCCTGCGCGAGCACGTCCTCGTCCGGCGCGGCGGGGGGCCGCAGGTCGACGACGCGGTGCTGGTGGCGGCGCTGCCGGTCCTGGTCACGCCACATGGACGTGACGACGTTGCGCGCGGTCACGATCGCGTACGGCTCGAGCATCCCCGGCTCGACCCGGCCGGCCGCGGCGAGCACCCGGGCCAGGGTCTCCTGCACCAGGTCGTCGGCGGTCGTGGCGTCGGGGACACGGGCGCCCACGATCCGGCGCACCAGCGGGATCAGGGCTGCGATGTCCGCAGTCCCGGGCCCCTCCGCAGGTGTGTCCACCGGCTCCACCGCCGCCACGGGGGTGGACGCTACGCCCGGGCGACCCGTCCCGGCGCGGTGAACTGGCTGGTCCGCTCGGTGCGCACGATCCACCCGACACGGTGAGGTGGCGCTGCGCGGCGGAACCGCTGCGCTGTGTCATCGTGACCGGCATGCGGAGGCAGGGCCGGTGACCGGGGTGGTCGCGCTCGCCGCCGCCCTCGTCGGGCTGGCCGTGGGGGTGGGGGTCAACCGGGCCGCCGGGCGTGCGCCCTGGCCGGCCGGCGCGCGGGCGCGCGACCTGGTCGCCCCCGGTGCGGCCGCCGTCCGGCCCCCGGCGCTGGAGCTCGCCACGGCGCTGCTGTTCGGCCTCGTCGCCCTCTGCTTCGGGGCCTCCTGGGAGCTGCCGGCCTTCCTGCTGCTGGCCGGGGCCGGGACGCTCCTGGCCGTCGTCGACCTGCGGGCCCGCCTGCTGCCGAACCGGGTCGTGCTGCCGGCGCTGCTCGCCGGCGTCGCCCTGCTGGCGCTGCCCGCCGCGCTCGAGGGCACTTGGGGTGCCCTGCTGCGCGCCGTCCTCGGAGCCGCCGCGCTGTTCACCGTCTTCCTCGTGCTGGCGCTGGTCTCGCCCGGGGCGCTCGGGATGGGCGACGTGAAGCTGGCCGCCGTCGTCGGCCTGTTCCTGGGCTGGCTGGGCTGGGCCCCGCTCGTCGGTGGAGCGCTCGCGGGCTTCGTCGTCCAGGCCGTCGTGGCCCTCGGCCTGCTGGCCGCCCGGCGGATCGGCCTGCGCGGTGAGCTGCCCTTCGGTCCGGCGATGCTGGCCGGCGCCGCGGTCGCGGTGGGGTGGAGCGCCCTGCTGGCCTGATCGGCGTGCTCCAGGCGCGGGACCCCGGTCACTGCGCGTGACGGGGAGCCGGGCCGTGCACCCGGGAGAGGGGCGCGTGTCCGTCGATCGGCTCAATGCCCCTCAAGTCGGCGGGCGGACGACCCGACGGGTCCCTCACTGCCGCGAGGCCGGGTCGACCGATCCGGACGGCTCGGCACCGTTCCCTGCAGGAGTCCCCCGTGCTCAACCCCTACGCCACCCTCGTCACCCTCGTCGCCGTCGCCAAGGACCGCCTCCAGCGCGAGGAGAAGGGCGCCACCGCCGTCGAGTACGGCCTCATGGTGGGCCTGATCGCCGTCTTCATCATCGGCGCCGTCGTCCTGCTCGGCGAGCAGCTGGACGGCCTGTTCCGCGAGATCGGCGCCGCGCTCGACACCGCGGGCGACTGACCCGACCGCCACCGCACGGCGCAGCGGCTCCTCCCCCCGGAGCCGCTGCGCCGTCGTCGCACACGGACGTGCGGCGAGACATCCACGGAGAGGAGGTGGGGGACGGTGCGCGACCGGATGCGCGGGGAACGCGGGGCCACGGCGGTGGAGTTCGCCATGGTGGTCCCCCTCCTGCTGGTCCTGCTCCTCGGTATCGCCGAGTTCGGGCACGCCTTCCAGGTGCAGGGCACGCTGTCGGCGGCCGCCCGCGAGGGCGCCCGGGTGATGGCGCTGCAGAACGACCCGGCCGCGGCCCGCACCGCCGTCCGGAACGCCGCGCCCACCCTCGACCCGGCGATCTCGAACGCCCAGATCGCCGTCACGCCGGCCCGGTGCCCGACCACGGGCGCCGGCAGCACCAACGTCCGCGTGACCATCGACTACCCGATGCCGTTCCTCACCGACTTCTTCGGCGCGACCGTCGACCTGACCGGCACGGGGGTCATGCGGTGCAACGGCTGAGAACGGGCCTCCGGCGGCGGCTGGCCGGGGAGCGCGGGTCCGCCGCGGTCCTCGTCGCCCTGCTGCTCGTGCCGGTCCTCGGGTTCACCGCCATCGCCGTGGACGTCGGCGCGCTCTACGCGGAGAAGGCCCGGCTCCAGACGGCCGCCGACGCGGCCGCGCTCGCCGTCGCCCGCGACTGCGCGCGCGGCAGCTGCGGCGCGATGCAGGCGACCGCCCAGGCGCTGGTGGACGCCAACCTCGGCGATGCCACCGCGGCTCCGCCGGTGCTCGGCAGCGACCCCACCAGCGTCACCGTCACCGGCAGCACGCCGACCGAGCACTGGTTCGCCCCCGTCCTCGGCCACGACGCGACGCAGGTCGAGGCCACCGCCACCGTCGCCTGGGGCGCACCCAGCGCCGGGACGGCGGCCCTGCCGCTGATCTTCTCGTGGTGCGAGTTCGCCGCCCAGACCGGTGGCGGCCTCCCGTCGACGACGGTCGAGCGGACGATCGTGCTGCCCAAGAAGAGCGACACCGGCTGCACCGGGCCCTCGCGCATGTTCGTGCCCGGCGGCTTCGGCTGGCTGGTCACCGATGGCAACGGCAGCACCTGCCGGGCCACCAGCTCGGTGGGCGGCCGGTTCACCTCCGAGACGGGCAACAACCCGTCCCAGGGCTGCGACCCCGACGACCTCGAGGCGCTCGTCGGCCGGACCGTGCTGCTGCCGATCTTCGACGACCACGGCGGCACGGGCAGCCACGGCTGGTACCACGTCTACGGCTACGCGGCCTTCACGATCACCGAGTACTACTTCGCCGGCCAGTACAAGTCCGGCCGGCCGTGCGGCGGCAGCGAGCGCTGCATCCGCGGCTACTTCACCCGCTTCGTCGACACCTCCGACGCCTTCTCCTACGGCCCCGGCGCGCCCTCCCTCGGCGCCTGGGTCCTCCGACTGATCCGATAGGGGCCCCTCGTGAGACGCCGACTCCTCGCCGCCGCCGCGGCGCTCGTCCTCGCCGTCGCCGGCACCGTGGTCCTCCTGGCCTACGTGCGCGGCGCCGACGCCCGCGCCCTGGCCGGCGTGCGCACCGTCGAGGTGCTGGTCGTCGACCAGCTCGTCCCCGAGGGCACCCGGGGCGACGACCTCGCCGAACTGGTGCGCACCGAGCAGCTGCCCGCCAAGGCCGCGGCCGAGGGGGTGGTCACCGACCTGGCCACGCTGGCCGGCCAGGTGGCCACCGTCGACCTGCAGCCCGGCGAGCAGCTGCTGGCCGCCCGGTTCGCCGTCCCCGAGGACCTCGCCGTCCCCGGGACCGTGCCGCCCCCCGCCGGGGCGTCGGAGGTGAGCATCCTGCTGGAGCCGCAGCGCGCCGTCGGTGGCCGGCTCGCGGCCGGGGACGAGATCGGCGTCTACATCTCCATGGACCTCGAGAACGAGGCCGGGAAGCGGATCGGCGTCACCCACGCGACCATCCACGGGGCCCTGGTCACCCAGGTGCAGGGCGCCCCGGCGGCGGCGACCGAGGACGGGACCGAGACGGTCGCCGCGGGCGCGCCCGACGGCAGCCTGATGGTCACCGTGGCCGTTCCGTCGCGCCAGGCCGAGCTCGTGGTCTTCGGCATGGAGCACGGCTCGGTGTGGCTGGGCCTGGAGCCCGAGGGCGCCGACACCGGGGACACCAAGATCGTCCACCAGGGCAACGTCTACGGCGACCTGCTCGCCGGCCTGGGCACCGTCTACGGGGGCAGCAAGTGAGTCGCGTGGTGCTGGCGGCGGCGGACGCCGAGCTCACCGAGCGGGTGCAGGCCGCCGTCGACGGCGACGTCCAGGTGCTGCCGCCCGGCCGGCTGCCCGGCGACCCGGCGCGGCTGTTCGAGCAGCTGCTCGACGGCGAGCTGCCCGACGTCCTGCTCATCGGCCCGCTCGCGCCGCCGCACGAGGTGCTCACGCTGGCCCAGCGGCTCGACGTCCAGTGCCCCGGCATCAGCGTGGTCCTGCTGGCCGAGCCGTCGGCGGAGGTGCTGCAGGCGGCCATGCGCGCCGGCATCCGCGACCTGCTCGCGCCGGGGGCGGACGCCGGCGAGATCCGCGCCGCCGTGGAGCGCGCCGGCTCCGCCGCGGCCGGGCGCCGCCGGGTGCTGCGCCCGGTGACGGAGACCGCCCGCTACACCGGGCGGGTCATCACCATCGCCTCGCCGAAGGGCGGGGTCGGCAAGACCACGGTCGCGTCGAACCTGGCGCTCGGCCTCACCGCCGCCGCGCCGCAGTCGACCGTGCTGGTGGACCTCGACGTGCAGTTCGGGGACGTCGCCTCCGCGCTCGGGCTGGTCCCCGAGTACGCGCTGCCCGACGCCGTCCACGGCCCGGCCAGCGAGGACACCATGGTCCTCAAGACCTTCCTCACCCAGCACCCCAGCGGGCTGTACGCCGTCTGCGGGGCGGAGTCACCGGCCGCCGGCGACACCGTCACGGCCGCCGACGTCACCCGGCTGCTCACCGCGCTGGCCCGGGAGTTCCGCTACGTCGTCGTCGACACCGCGCCCGGGCTGTCCGAGCAGACCCTCGCCGCCCTCGACCGGGCGACCGACGTCGTGATGCTCAGCAGCATGGACGTCCCCGGCGTCCGCGGGCTGCGCAAGGAGCTCGACGTGCTGCGCGAGCTGTGCATGATCCCGGCCGGCCGGCACGTGGTCATGAACCTCGCCGACCCCCGGGGCGGGCTCTCGGTGCGCGACGTCGAGACCGCCATCGGCACGGGGGTGGACGTGGTCATCCCGCGCTCGGCCGCGGTGCCGCCGTCGACCAACCAGGGGGTGCCCATCCTCGCCAGCGGCCGCAAGGACCCCGCCGCCAAGGAGCTGCGCCGGCTCGTCGCCCGGTTCGCCGCCACCCCGCTGATGAAGGCCGGCCGCTACCGCGCCCGGCACCGGGCGGCGTCGTGAACCTCTCCTCCCGTCTCGCCGCCGCGCAGGCCCGGTATGCGGCACCGGAGATCCCGGCCGAGTCCGCACCGCCGGCTCCCGTGCCGGCGCCCCGGGCGGCGGCCCCCGCCGGCCCGCCGCCGACCGACGCGCTCACCCGGCTCAAGGACCGGGTCGCCAAGGCGCTGTTCGAGCGCATGGGCAACCGGATGAACGACCCGTCGCTGTCCGAGGACCGGCTGCGGACCCTCGTGCTCGACGAGCTCGACCAGGTGGTCGAGGACGAGCGCATCCCGCTGAGCACCGAGGAGCGGCAGCGGCTCACCGCCGAGCTGGCCGACGACGTGCTCGGCTTCGGGCCGCTGCAGCGGCTGCTCGACGACCCGACGGTCACCGAGATCATGTGCAACGGGCCGGACAGCGTCTACGTCGAGCAGGGCGGCAAGCTGGTCCGCACGGGCTCGCGGTTCACCTCCGAGGAGCACCTGCGCCGGGTCATCGACCGGATCGTCTCCCGGGTGGGACGGCGGATCGACGAGTCCTCGCCGCTGGTCGACGCCCGGCTGGCCGACGGCTCCCGGGTCAACGCGATCATCCCGCCGCTGGCCTTCAGCGGGTCGACGCTGACCATCCGGAAGTTCGCCGTCGACCCGTTCGGCGTCGAGGACCTCATCGGCTTCGGCACCCTGTCGCCGGAGATGGCCGAGCTGCTGCACGCCTGCGTCGAGGCCCGGCTGAACATCATCGTGTCCGGCGGCACCGGCACCGGGAAGACGACGCTGCTCAACGTGCTGTCCTCGTTCATCCCCGAGGACGAGCGGATCGTCACCATCGAGGACGCCGTCGAGCTGCAGCTGCAGCAGGAGCACGTCGTCCGGCTGGAGTCCCGGCCGCCCAACATCGAGGGCAAGGGCGCGATCACCATCCGCGACCTGGTCCGCAACTCGCTGCGGATGCGGCCGGACCGGATCGTGGTCGGGGAGTGCCGCGGCGGGGAGTCGCTGGACATGCTCCAGGCGATGAACACCGGCCACGACGGCTCGCTGTCGACGGTGCACGCCAACTCCCCGCGCGACGCGATCGCCCGGCTGGAGACGCTGGTCCTCATGGCCGGCATGGACCTGCCGCTGCGGGCCATCCGCGAGCAGATCGCCTCGGCGGTGGACGTCGTCGTCCAGCTGACCCGGCTGCGGGACGGCACCCGCCGGGTCACCCACGTCACCGAGGTGCAGGGCATGGAGGGGGAGACGGTGACCCTCCAGGACGCCTTCCTCTTCGACTACTCCGCCGGTGTCGACGCCTCGGGCCGCTTCCTGGGCGCGCCGGTGCCGACCGGCGTCCGGCCGCGGTTCACCGACCGCTTCGCCGAGCTGGGCATCGCCCTGTCCCCGCGGGTGTTCGGGGTCGCCGAGCCGGCCCGGCGGGGGTGGGCCTGATGTCGCCGCTCCTGCTGCTCGCGGGCCTGGTCGCGGTCACGGGCGCGCTGCTGCTCGTCGCGCTGGTCGTCCTGCCCGCGGGCCCGCGGCGGGTGCCGCTGTCCCGGCTGGACCCGGCGGTCGCGCCCCCGGCGTCCGCGCTGGCCGGCGCCTCGGCCGCCGCCGGCGCCGCCGTCGAGCGGGCCCTGGTCAAGCGCGGGGCCGTCGCCTCCGGCGCCGCGGCGCTGGAGCGCGCCGGGATGTCGATGGCCCTGCCCGACGTCGTCCTCCTCGTCGGCCTGGGCACCCTGGTCCTCGGCGCGCTCGGCCTCGTCCTCGGCGGGCCGGTCGCCGCCCTGCTGCTGGCGCCGGTCGCGCCGCTGGGCGCCCGGCTGCTGGTGAGCGTCCGGAGCAGCCGCCGGCAGGCGGCCTTCGGCGAGCAGCTGGACGACGCCCTCCAGCTCATGGCCAGCAGCCTGCGTGCCGGGCACAGCCTGCTGCGGGCGGTCGACTCGGTCGCCACCGAGGCGGCCGCGCCCACGTCGGAGGAGTTCGCCCGCATCGTCAACGAGACCCGCGTCGGCCGCGACCTCGGCGACGCCCTCGACGAGGTGGCCGAGCGGATGGACAGCGACGACTTCCGCTGGATCGCCCAGGCCATCGCCATCCACCGCGAGGTCGGCGGCAACCTGGCCGAGGTGCTCGACACGGTCGGGCACACGATCCGCGAGCGCAACGCCATCCGCCGCCAGGTCAAGGTCCTGTCGGCGGAGGGGAAGCTCTCGGCGATCGTCCTCATGGCCCTGCCGTTCGGCGTCATCGGGTTCCTCTCGGTGGCCAACCCCGACTACCTGTCCGGCTTCACCGAGAGCCTGGCCGGCTACGTCATGCTCGGCGTCGTCGCGGTCCTGCTGCTGGTCGGCGCCCTGTGGCTGCGCAAGACCGTCCGGATCACCTTCTGATGACGCCGACCCCGGTGCTCGCCGCCGCGGCCGTCGCCCTCGCCGTCCCGCTGCTGGGCTGGGCGCTGCTGGCCCGCCCGGACGACGCCGTCGCGCGGACCCGCGCCAACCTCGGCCGGGGCCTGGACCCCGCCGGGCCGGCCGCCGCCCGCCCGCGTCGCCGGCTGCTGCCCGCGCTGTCCGGCGCGCTGACCCCGGCCGGCACGGTCGCCCGGCTCAACCGGCTCGCCGGGGCCGCCGGCCGCCCCGTCGACTGGCCTGTGCCGCGGCTGGTCGCGGCCAAGCTGGTGCTGGCCGCGGTGGCCGGTGCCCTCGGCCTGCTGGTGGTCGTGGCCCGCCCCGGCCCGCTGACCGTGCTCGTGGCGGTCGTGGTCACCGGCGTCGCGTACGTCGTCCCGGAGCTGCTGCTGTACAGCCGCGGCCAGGAGCGGCAGCAGGCCATCGGGCTGGAGCTGGCCGACACCCTGGACCAGATGACCATCGCCGTGGAGGCCGGCCTCGGCTTCGAGTCGGCGATGGCGCGGGCCGGGCGCAACGGGCGGGGGCCGCTGGCCGAGGAGCTGGTGCGGACGCTGCAGGACATCGCCGTCGGCCAGCCGCGCCGGGACGCCTACCTCGCGCTGGCGGAACGGTCCGCGGTGCCCGACCTGCAGCGGTTCGTCCGCGCGGTCGTCCAGGCCGACGCCTACGGGGTGTCGATCGCCGACGTGCTGCGCACCCAGGCCGCCGAGATGCGGCTCAAGCGGCGGCAGCGCGCCGAGGAGAAGGCGATGCAGATCCCGGTCAAGGTGATCTTCCCGCTGATCCTCTGCATCCTGCCGACGCTGTTCATCGTGCTGCTCGGCCCCGCGGCCATGGACATCGTGGACGCCTTCCAGGGCTGAGCGCGGTATAGGAAGCTCTACCCACGTCCTCGGCCCGCTGACGTGGGTAGAGCTTCCTATACCTCAGCCGGACCTCAGCCGGTCGAGCGGGGCTGGGCCGGGTTGGTCGGGTCGCCGTGCGACGGCGCGTTCACCGCCGGGCCGGAGGTCGCCTCGGAGACCCGGGAGCCGGCGGCGGCAGCGATCGGGTCGTCGGCGGCCGGCGCGGCCGGGTCGCCCCCGGAGGGCTGTGCGCCCTCGTGCAGCGAGCGGAGCCGGTTCTCCATGATCGTGACCACCTGGAGCCGGTTGGCGTGCGCCCGCTCGTACTCGAGCAGCGTCTCCAGCCCGGCGGCGTCCAGGGTGCGGATCCGCGAGGCGAGGCCGTGGACCGGCAGGTGGTCGTAGTCGGGCAGCGGCAGTTGGTCGTGCTCGGTCATGCAGCACCGCCTACCCGGGCCGGGTCGATCCAACCGGGTGTGAGGCCACGGCCGGTGGGTAGGCGGCGGAGGCGGGAGTGCCGGACCAGGGCCCCCCTGTTGGTCTCCGCCACCGAACGATCCGCCACCGAACGAGGAGTGGGTTCCACCCCATGGACGTGTCCTTCCTGGAGCCGGTCTTCAGCGCCTCCGGGCCCTACGCCACCGTCTGCGCCGACGTCACGCACGTCACCGAGACCGCCGACACGGAGGTGGAGCTGCGGGTCCGCGCCGTCGCCGAGCGGCTCACCGAGCAGGGTGCGCCGGAAGCGGTCGTCGAGGCGGTCCGCGGCCGGCTGCTCGAGGCCAACGCCGGCGGGGACGTCGCCACGCTCCGGGGCCGGGCGCTCGTCGTCGCCGCCGACGGCTCGGTGGTCCTCGACCAGCCGCTGCTGGACGCGCCCCGCCTCGAGGTCGCCGAGTACTCGCCGTACCCGGACCTCATGCCGGTCCTGCGCCAGCTGCCCGGCCGGGTGCCGCACATCGTGGTCCTGACCGACCGCGTCGGCGCGGACATCACCTACGTGGGGATGCCCGGCCAGGAGGGCGAGGAGAAGCAGGTCGAGGGCGACAGCTTCCAGATCCGCAAGGTCCAGGGCGGCGGCTGGGCGCATCACCGCTACCAGCACAACGCCGAGAACAAGTGGGTCCACAACGCCGACGAGGTCGCCTCGCACATCACGTCGATGGCGCGCCGGCTCTCGCCCCGCTTCGTCCTCATGGCGGGGGACATGCGGGCCCGGCAGATCCTCCTCGACCGCGCCAGCGACCTGTGGAAGGACCTCATCGTCTCGATGGACGAGGGCGGCCGGGCCGCCGGTGCCGACCGCGAGCCCGTCGAGCAGCGGGCCGCCGAGCTGGTCGCCGAGCACGACGCACACGCCGAGGCCGACGCGGTGGAGAAAATCTCCTCCGCCGGTGCGCACGGGCTGGCCGTCACCGGCACCGCCTCCGTCGTGGAGGCGCTGCGCAAGGGCCAGGTCGAGACGCTCGTGCTCGCCGACCAGCCGGACGAGGAGGAGCTGCTCGTCGGGGGCAGCCCGCTCGAGCTCGGCGTCGACCAGGCCGACATGGACGCCCTGGGCAGCCAGGAGGTGCACTCGGTGCCCGCCGACCGGGCGCTGGTGGCCGCTGCCGTGGCCAGCAGCGCCGGGGTCGCCGTGGTCCCGCGGTCGGCCATGCCGGGCGACATCCCCGTGGCGGCGATCCTTCGCTACACCGACGACTCGACGCCGTCGCCCCAGTGACCGCCGGAACCGACCCAGGAGCTCCCGTGACCGACCCGCACGCGCCCGCCACGTCCCCCGGTACCTCCGAGGGCGGCCTCGAACGCCGCTCCGCGATCGCCGAGGCGCTCGGCAAGGAGGTGTGGCCGGCCGACCGCGACACCCTCGTGGCCAAGGCGCAGGAGGGCAACGCCCCCGACCGGGTGCTGGCCGACCTGCGCCGGCTGCCGGCCGGGCAGGAGTTCGCCAACGTGCAGGAGGTCGCCGCCGCCCTCGGCATCGGGACCGAGCAGCAGCGCTTCTGACCCGACGCAGCTGTCCGGGGTCAGCCGGCCAGGGCCCCGGACAGCTGCGGCACGAGCTCGTCGACGACCGTCCGGGCCGAGACCACCGTGTTGTAGGCCATGGCGCCGCCGACGTCGTCGGCGTCGAGGGTGACGACGCGACCGGTCCGGACCACCTCCAGGGCCTGCAGGACCGGGTCGTTCGCGACGGCGTCCTCGAAGCCCTGCGGCTCGATGACCACCAGGACGTCGGCCTCGAGGACGTCGAGGCGCTCGCGGCTCACCTCCGCCGAGAAGGCGCCGTCGTCGAGCGCGGTCAGGCCCGGCGGCATCGCGAAGCCGAGCCGGGCCATGATCTGCTGCCGGCCGTCGGCCGACAGCCAGGCGGCATAGCCAGTGTCGGTGGGCCGGGCCACCGTCGCGGTGCGGCCGGCGAACTCGGGGTGCTCCTCGGCGGCGGCGGCGTAGAGCGCCTCGGTCTCCTCGACCAGGGCGGCGGCCTCGTCCTCGAGCCCGAGCGCGCGGCCGATGGCCATCGTGCTGTCCTCGAGCGGGACGCCGAAGTTCACCGTCCCCGGGGGCCGGGCCACCACGGGCGCCAGCTCGGACAGCTGGTCGAAGGTCGCCTGGTCGATGTTGGCCGAGACGGCCACGATCAGGTCGGGGGCCAGCGTGGCGATCTGCTCGGGGTCGTAGGCGACGACCCCGGTGTTGGGCAGCACCTGCGTCTCGCCCGTCCGCACGGCGTCGGCCACGAGGTCCTCCGCCCAGGGGCCGACGCCGAACTCGGAGTACTGGGGCAGCCACTGCTGGAGCGCGACCGGCATGACGCCGAGGGCGAGGACGGCGTCGGCGTCGGTCAGGCCGAGCACCACCACCCGCTCGGGTCGCTCGGCCACCTCCGTGGTGCCGAAGTCGGACTCCAGGCTCACGGGGAAGGCGTCCTCGGCGGCGGCCGGGGAGCCGGCGTCGGCCGGCGCGGAGCCGCCGTCGCCGCCGCAGGCGGTCAGCGCCAGGGCGAGGACGAGCCCGGTCGCGGCGAGCAGGCGGGCGGGGGGTCGGCGGGTCACGGGGCTCCCTCGGGTGCGGTGGGGACGGCGAAGGTGAGCAGGTGCAGGCCGACGTCGGTCGGCACGGCGGACACCGGGTGCAGGCCGGCCGCGCGGGCGAGCGCGGAGTACTCCTCGTGGGTCCGCTCGCGGCTGCCGAACAGGTTCAGCATCAGCAGGTCCATGGCCGGGTGCCCGGCTCCGGCATCGGCCAGCCGCTCGACCACGACCACCCGCGCCCCGGGGCCGGCCGCCTCCGCGACCCGGGCCAGCAGCGCATTGGCCTCCGGGTCGGGCCAGTCGTGCAGGACCTGGGCGAGCAGGTAGACGTCCCCGCCGCCGGGCAGCGGGTCGAAGAAGCTGCCGGGGCGCAGGTCGACCCGGTCGGCCACGCCGCAGCCGGCCAGGTGCCGGGCCGCCTGCTCCGTCGCCGCGGGCAGGTCGACGAGCACCCCCCGCAGGTGCGCGTGCCGGTCCAGCAGCGCCCCGAGGAGGACGCCGGAGCCGCCGCCCACGTCGACGACCAGCCGCGCGTCCTCCAGGGGGAGCAGGCCGGCGACCACCGGCACCCACTGGGCGGCCCAGTCGCCCAGGTGGGCCGCGAAGGAGGCGGTCAGCTCCGGATCGCCGCCGACGACCTCCCAGAATCCGCCCCCGGCGACGTCGGGGAAGCCCGCCCGTCCCGTGCGGACGGCGTCCGGGAGCGCCGCCCACGCCCGCTGCATCAGCCCCGGGGCGCCGTCCAGGGCCAGGTGCGCCCGCCAGCTCCCCGGCACGTCGGAGCGGAGGAGCTCGCCGACCGGTGTCAGCGCGATCCGGCCGTCCGGGTCGAGGGCCACCACGCCGGCGACGGCGAGCTGCCGCAGCAGCGCGCGCAGCGCCCGCGGATCGGCCCCGGCCGCGGCGGCCAGCTCGTCGACCCGCTCGTGCCCGGCGGCCACGTGGTCGGCCAGGCGCAGGGTCGCGGCGGTGCGCACGGCGTACGGGGTCAGCAGGTCGCCGAGCCGGGCCAGCTGCTGGGCGGGCTCGGTCACCGCGGGGCGGCTGTCGGAGTGGCGTCGGTGCGGGACATGCTGGCGACTCCAGGTAGAGGAGAGGTTGTGCAGTCACAACTAAGGTCAGGCGAACCTAACAGACCGCCGGTGGACGTGTGGCCGGACGAGCGGACCATCGGCGAGCGGCTGCTGGTCGTGGGCGGCCGCCTGCGGGCGCTGTTCACCGCCGCCGCGGCCGACGTCGGGCTGACCTTCCAGGAGGCCCGGGCGCTGCGACTGCTCGCGCTCCCGGTGGCCCCTCGGCGCCTGGCGGAGCTGCTGGAGTGCGACCCGCCGCGGGTCGCCGTCCTGCTCCGGACCCTCGAGGGTCGTGGGTTCGTGGAGCGCCGCACCTCGCGCGCCGACCGCCGGGTGCGCGAGGTGGTCGTGACCCCCGCCGGGCAGGACGCCGTCCGGCACGTGCTGCGGCGGCTGGCCGACGAGTCGCCGGTCATGACCGCGCTCTCCGCCGGCGAGCGCGGGACGCTGGCCGCGCTGCTCGACCGGCTGCTCGCGTCTGGCGGGACGCCGCCCGGGTAGGGAGGCAGACATGACCACGAACAAGGAACCCAGCCCGGAGGCGCTGGCCAACGTCACCGAGGACAACGTGCGCACGCGCGCCCAACTGCTGCCGGAGGAGGAGGAGCTGCAGGGCAGCGGCATGGAGGAGGTGGCCGCGGAGGTGATCCTCGCCGAGTCCGAGGAGCGGACGGTCAACACCGACCCCGATGACGCGCAGGGCGGCCACCGGCAGTCGGCCGAGACCGCGGACCTGCCCTGAGCGTCCACGAGCACCGGGTCCAGCTGCGCTGGTCGGACCCGGACTCCCTCGGCCACGTCAACCACGCCCGCGCGCTCGGCCTGGTCGAGGACGCCCGGCTGGCGATGGCCGCGGGGGAACGCGGCGTCATCCTGGCCCGGCTCGAGGTCGACTACCTGCGGCAGCTGTACTACCGGGTGGGGGAGCGGGTGTGCGTGCGCTCCTGGGTCACCCGCCTGGGCACGAAGTCGGCCACGCTGCGCCAGGAGCTGTTGCAGGACGACGAGGTGGCGCTGCGCGCGGACGTCGTCATGGTGGCGTTCGACTTCGCGACCGACCGCAGCCGGGCGTGGGACGACGGCGAGCGCGCGCACTGGTCGTCCTTCGTCGTCGCCGCCGCCGGGACCTGAGCCGGTGGCGTTCTTCGGCGGCTTCCGCGAGACCACCGCGGACGGGGCGGACGGCGTCCGGCTGCGGGTGCGCACGGGCGGCGCCGGTCCGCCGGTCGTGCTGCTGCACGGCCACCCGCGGACGCACACCACCTGGCACCGGGTCGCCCCGCTGCTGGCCGCCGCCGGGCACACCGTCGTCTGCCCGGACCTGCGCGGCTACGGCCGGTCGACCGCGCCCCCGCCGTCGCCCGGCCACGGACAGGCGGCGAAGCGGGCGATGGCCCGCGACGTCGTCGCGCTGATGACGGGCCTCGGCCACGAGCGGTTCGCCGTCGTCGGGCACGACCGGGCCCGGAGGACCACGCGGACTTCCGGCGCGCGATCGCCGACCCCGGCACCGTCCGCGCCGGTCGCGGCGCTGGTCCCGTTCCTGACCACCTGAACGGGTGATCGCCGCAGGTGGGAGCGGCGCGCCGGGCGGGTAGGGGAGGGTCATGCCCAAGACGACGAAGAGCGGAACGGCGAAGCAGAGCGAGCTGCCCAGCACCCTGCAGCGGTCGCCGAAGAAGGCGCAGCGCACCTTCGCCAAGGCCTACGACTCGGCGATGGACTCCTACGACGACGAGCAGCGGGCCAACCAGACCGCCTGGTCGGCGGTCAAGCACAGCTTCGAGAAGGTCGGCGACCGCTGGGCGCGCAAGGAGGGCGGCAAGAAGGGGCCCTCGGACGCGCGGGCGGCCGGCGGTCGCGACACCGACCGGCCGACCAGGGGCGGCGTCGACGCCAACGCCTCCAAGGGCCACCTGCTCAAGCTGGCCAAGAAGCTCGACGTCTCCGGCCGGTCGTCGATGAAGAAGAAGCAGCTGGTCAGCGCCATCCAGAAGGCGAACGACAGGAAGACGCGCAAGGCGCGCGCGAAGTGACGGTCAGCAGCCGGGGATGAGCAGCAGCTCCGTCTGCCGGTCGCCGAGGTACCGGACGCCGTCGTCGGTGAGGGCGATGCCCTCCTCGAGCGCCATCCGCACCGGTTGACCGCCCCACTCGGGCACCGGCATCCGCACGCACAGCTCCAGCGCGTAGACGGTGTCCGCGTGCAGGACGCGCTCGCCCGCGCCGGGCACGCCCCGCTGGTCGTCCCAGCGGCCGATCGCCGGGCCGGCGCCGTGGCCGTGGAAGCCGACGGGGTGGGAGTACACGTCGCCGTCGATGCCCTCGGCCGCCGCGGCACCCCGGACGGCGGCCAGGACCTCGTTGCCCGTGCGGCCGATCCGCAGCTCCGCCGTGGTGAGGTCCTGGAGGCGGTGGCCGAGGGCCAGCGCGGTGCGCAGCCCGGCCGGTGCGTCGTCCTCCCCGGCGCGCAGCACGTACGCGTTGCGCTGGCTGTCGGTCTTCAGGCCCAGGCTCGACGCCCCGACGTCGCAGTGCACCAGGTCGCCGGGCAGCACGGGGCAGTCGTACGGGACGGCGGGCAGCAGCGCGCCGCGCTCCTCGACCGGGGCCACCCCCGCGCGCTGCACGTCGACGACCGGGTGGAACCACGGTTCGACCCCGAGGTCGGCCAGGCGCTGCCGGATCCACCAGGAGACGTCGGCCGCGGTGGTCTCGCCGGCGGTCAGGACGGCGGGGGAGAACGCCTCCTCGACCACCTCGCGCACCATCAGGTTCAGCCCGTGCAGCGCGGCGATCTCCTCGGGCAGCCGGGCCTCCAGCCAGCCGACGGCCAGCTCCTCGGCCGGCACCAGGCGCTCCGCCCACGGCCCGAGCGCCTCGGTGAGCTGACGGTGCTCGGTGTGCGAGAGGCCGTCGGCCAGGGCGAAGTCGGCCGACACGTCGATCCCGATGCACCGCGGGCCGGCCTGCTCGACGAACCGCCGCACCTCGGCCCACTGCGACTCGTCGGCCGGCAGGTCGCCGCCGTCCTCGGGGGACCAGGCGGGCAGGAACTGCCCGACCGGGTACCGCGAGACCGCGGCCGCCGTGACGCCGTCGTCGCTGCGGTGCAGCACCAGGATCGTGCGCCGCCGGGCCGACAGCCAGGTCGCCGGCAAGAGGGTGGCGAGCACGGGGTCCTCGTTGTACTCGCGGCCGACCACGATCCACAGGTCGATGCCGGCGCGGTCCATGAGGCCGGGCAGCAGGTCGAGCAGCCGCTGGGTGAGCCACCGGTCGCGGACGTCGGCCTGCTCGCGCAACGGCAACGGCACCGTGCGGGTCGGGTCCGGCGCGACGAGGGACACGGGGACAGGGAACCAGAGAACCGGCGTCCCCACCGGTCGAGCCGGCCCCTCCGCCGGGTCCCGCCGCGGGCGGGGGCGGCGGGTCCTCTCTCAGGCCCGGTGCGGAGCCGCGGCCCCCTCGTGGGGGCGGTTGTCGTGCAGCCGCACGCTGCGCTGGCGGGGCAGGGCGGCCGCCACCCGGTCCCGCCCGGCCTGCTTGGCCTCGTACATGGCGCCGTCGGCCTGGTCGATCAGCCGCCACATGGCCGAACCGGCGTCCTCGCCGTCCACCGGGCGGGCCAGGGCGATGCCGATGGAGGCGGTCACCGCGTGGCCGGTGTCGGTGCGGCTGGCCGACACCGCCGAGCGCAGCCGCTCGGCCAGCCGGCCGGCCTCGACGGAGTCGCTCACCACGCCCAGGACGATGAGCTCCTCGCCGCCGACGCGGGCCAGCACGTCGGTGGGGCGGACGGTGGCCGCCAGGGACGTCGCCACCGCGCGCAGGACGGCGTCCCCGGCGGCGTGCCCGTGGGCGTCGTTGAGCTGCTTGAAGTGGTCGAGGTCGAGCACCATCGCGGCGACCCGTGAACCGTCGCGGCGGGCGTGGCGCCACACCCGCGGTGCCTGCTCGACCAGGTGGCGCCGGTTGGACAGCCCGGTGAGCGGGTCCTGGTGCGACAGTGCCTCGCTGGCCTCCAGGAGCCGCTGCACCCGGCGCCGGAGGACGAAGACGCCGAGGGAGGCCAGGTTGAGCACGCCGGCGCTGATCGCGACCTGCAGGCCGACCAGCAGCGCGCCGTCGTAGGTGTGGGCCAGGGCGAGGGTGCAGGCCACCACCGTGGCGACCATGGTGGCGCCCAGCATCCAGGTGCGCAGGAACCAGGCGGCGACGAAGGACGGGAACAGCAGCATCAGCGGGGTCGCCTGCACCGGTTCGGAGATGCTGAGGACGACGATCACGTAGACGACCTCGCCCAGCAGGACCAGCCCGAAGGTCTCCCAGCGGCTGACCCGCTGCCGGACGGCCATCCCCACCGCGGCTCCCAGGCAGGCGACCATCGCGGCGGTGTAGCCGATGCGGGTGGCCCCCTGGTGGAGGGTGCCGTCGATGAAGAGGTTCGCCATGCCGATGAGGCCGGCGAGGAACGTGAGTGCGGCCAGGGTCAGCGTCGCGATGCGGCGCTCGGCACCCCGGCTGACGACGGCGTCGTCCCGCCGCGTCAGTGTGTCGGTGTCCTTGCGTCGCCACCCGGTCACGGAAGAAGCATGCACCACCGAGGACTCTCGTCGGTAGCCCTGCGGCCGCGCGGCGAGACGGGCGCGTCTCGCCGGGGCGGTGCGCATGGACGCACGTCCCCCGGCGGTGCCAGGGTGGCCGCCATGTCGCACCCCGAGCCCGGCCTGGTCGACGTCCGGGCCCTGGCCGACAACCCGCTCACGACGGCGGGGGCGGCCGCGCTGCGCATGGTCGCGCCCGGCGCGGTCACCGGCGGCCGGTTCGGCCTGGTCGAGTACCGGCTCGACCCGCACAGCCCCGGCGCCGCGCCGCACTACCACCAGACGTTCTCCGAGTCGTTCTACGTGCTGTCGGGGCGGCTCACCCTGTTCGCCGACGGGAGGTGGCAGCCCGCCGACCCCGGCGACTTCGCCCTCGCCCACGAGCGCGGCGTGCACGGCTTCCGCAACGACGGCGACGAGCCGGCGTCCTTCCTCATCCTCTTCACCCCCGGCATCGCCCGCGAGGAGTTCTTCGCCGAGATGGCCGAGCTGCGGCGCACCGGCCGGCAGCCCACGCCGGAGGAGATGACCGCCTTCTACGCACGCCACGACCAGGTGATGGTCGATCCCTGACCGGTGGACGCGGGCGGTGGCAGGGTGGGGGTCGGGATCCCCCCGGAGCGAGGAGGGCGCACATGGCGCAGGGACCGTGGTTCTACTGCCTCAAGCACCACACCGTCGAGGACCGGGACGGGTGCGCCGAGCGGCACCGCCTCGGCCCGTACGCGACCCGCGAGGAGGCCGAGCACGCCCTCCAGTCGGTCGCCGACCGCGAGGAGAAGCTGACCGCCGAGGACCGGGACTGGCAGGGGGACTGAAGGAGGGCCATCAACTCCCCGCCCGCTCGGCGCTGGCCCCGGCAGGGTGGCTGTTCCCGTCGGTCACCAGGGCATGATCGGCGCCGGGACGCCGGGTGGTCCGGCGCACGGGAGGTGGACAGGTGACTGACGGGCGCTCGGTGGAGGACCTGGTCGTCGGGGTGCTCGGTGGCACCGGCCCCCAGGGGCGCGGCCTCGCCGTCCGGCTGGCCGCCGCGGGGCAGCGGGTGCTCCTCGGCTCCCGGGACGCGGAGCGCTGCGCCGACGTCGCCGCCGAGGTGGCCGCCCGGGCGACCGCGGCCGCCGGGCACGCGGAGGTGTCGGTGCAGGGCGGGTCGAACGTGGACGTCGCCGGCGCGGCCGACCTGGTCATCGTCGCCGTCCCCTTCGCCGGGCACGCCGACACGCTGGCCGAACTGGCCACCCCGCTGGCGGGCAAGGTCGTGGTCGACTGCGTCGTCCCCATGGCCTTCGACGAGCTGGGTGCCTACGTGCTCGACGTCCCCGAGGGGTCGGTGGCCCAGCAGGCCGCCGCGCTGCTGCCCGACTCGCACGTGGTCGGCGCCTTCCACCACCTGTCGGCGGTCCTCCTCGAGGACCTCTCCCGCCCGACGCTGGACGGCGACGTGATGGTCGTCGGTGACGTCCGCGAGGCGACCGACACGGTGCAGGCGCTGGCCGGCCGGCTGCCCGGCATGCGGGGCGTCTACGCCGGCCGGCTGCGCAACGCCCGCCAGGTGGAGGCGCTGACCATCAACCTCGTGTCGGTCAACCGCCGGTACAAGGCGCACGCCGGCATCCGCATCACCGACGTCTGACCCGGCCGAGGGTCGCACGGCCTCAGCCGTGCCGGGCGCCGGCCAGCTCCACCAGATGGGGCACCAGCTCGGCCGGGCACGGCATCGCGGCGATCTCGGCCGCCACCTCCCGCGCCGCCGCGCTCAGCGACGGGTCGGCCACCAGCCGCTCCAGCACCGGCCCGGTGAGCTCGCCGAGGTCCGCGGCGAGGCCGGCGCCCCGCTCGGCGACCAGTTCGGCGTTGACCCGGCGGTCACCGGCTCCGCGGACGGCGACCTGCGGGACCCCGGCGGCCAGGGCGGTCAACAGGGTGCCGGCGCCGCCGTGGTGCACGATGCCGGCCGCGGCCGGCAGCACCGTGGGGAACGGCAGCCAGTCCGTCGTCCGCACGTTCGGCGGCAGCTTCCGGCGGGCGACCCGGCGGTCCGGCCGCACGAGGACGACGTCGAGCCGGGTGGCCGCCGCGGCGGCCGTGGCGGCGGTGGTCATCAGACGGTCGGGGCGGGGATCGGCGACGGTGCTGCGGCTGACCAGCACCCGCGGCCGGTCGCCGGGGCGGGCCAGGGCCGGGTCGTACGGGCGGTCCGGGGTGGCCGGCACGAAGCGCATCGGCCGCCCCGAGCGCCGCCCGACCAGGCTGGGCGGCGTCGTGCCGAGCACCTCCGCCGGGTCGGGCAAGGAGCCGGTGCCCCGGGCGGGGACGTAGGTCCGGGCGGTGGCGGCGAGGAGCTCGTCGGCCGGGAACAGGTTGCCCTCGACGAGCACCAGCGGGACCCCGAGCCGCGCGGCGGCCTCGGCGCCGGCCGGGGCGAGGGGTTCGACCACCACGAGGTCCGGGCCGAGGCGGTCGGCGAGGGCGGCCACCCCGTCGGCCATCCGCAGCCCGACGGTGCCGAACATCAGCCCGACCATCCGGACGTCGCTCGTGCCGGCGGCCGCGCCCCGGGCCAGCAGCGGGTGCCGGGCGGCGAGCCGGAGGAAGAGCGGGAGCGTGCGGAGGCCGGGTGCGACGTCGGCCGTCGCCAGCGACGGGGGCACGGCGGCGAGCGCGTCCCCGGCCGTGGCCACGACGACCTCGTGCCCCGCCTCGTGCAGCGCCTGCGCGAGGGGCACCACCGGCAGCACGTGCCCGGTCAGCGGTGAGGCGACCACCAGCACCCGCACCGCTCCAGGCTGGCCGCCGCCGTGGGCCGGCACAAGCCCCGCCCGGCCCGGGCCGCATCGCCGGGGTTCCTCGTGCGTCGCCGGTCCTGCAGCACCGGCGACGCACGAGGAACCCCGGCAGTCGGGCAGCGGTCAGTCGAAGGAGTGCTCGGGCCCGGGGAACCGGCCGGCGTGCACGTCGTCGGCGTACTCGCGGGCGGCCCGCAGCAGCTCGGCGCGCAGGTCGGCGTACTTCTTGACGAACCGCGGGACCCGCCCGCCGGTCATCCCGGCCATGTCCGGCCACACCAGCACCTGCGCGTCGCAGTCGACGCCGGCGCCGATGCCGACCGTCGGGATGCGCAGGTCCTTGGTCACCTGCGCGGCGATCTCGGCCGGCACCATCTCCAGGACGACGGCGAACGCGCCGGCCTCCTCGACCGCGTGCGCGTCGGCCAGCAGCTGCTCGGCGCCCGCGCCGCGGCCCTGCACCCGGAAGCCGCCGAGGGTGTTCTCGCTCTGCGGCGTGAACCCGACGTGGGCCATGACCGGGATGCCGTTCTCGGTCAGCAGCCGGATCTGCGGGGCCACCCGCACGCCGCCCTCGAGCTTGACCGCCTGCGCGCCGCCCTCCTTCATCATGCGAACCGAGGTCTCCAGCGCCTGCTGCGGGCCGGACTCGTAGCTGCCGAAGGGCAGGTCGGCCACGATCAGCGGGCGCCGGGTCGAGCGGGTCACCGCCTTCGTCAGCAGCAGGATGTCCTCGACGGTCACCGGGACGGTCGAGGAGTACCCCAGGACGACGTTGCCCGCGGAGTCACCGACGAGGAGCACCGGGATGCCGGCCTCCTCGAAGACCGCGGCGCTCAGGGTGTCGTAGGCGGTGAGCATCGCCCACTTCTCGCCCCGCTCCTTGGCCTGGCGCAGCTGGTGCACCCGCACCCGGGCGGTCGAGGTCCCGCCGTAGAGCACCGGTTCGCTCATGAGTGGGCCGCTCCTTCGCGGACGCTGGGCAGGGACTCCCGCCAGCGGTTGGTGATCGGCAGACGCCGATCCCGGCCGAACGCCTTCAGGCTGATCTTCGTTCCCGGTGCCGACTGCCGACGCTTGAACTCCGCGGCGTCCACGAGCCGGAGCACCCGCGCGACGACCTCGGGGTCGTGCCCGCGCTCCAGCAGGTCCGCCATCCCGAGGTCGCGGTCGACGTAGTCGCCGACCACCGCGTCCAGCTCCTCGTAGGAGGGCAGCGAGTCGCTGTCCACCTGCCCCGGGGCGAGCTCGGCCGACGGCGGCTTGTCGATCGAGTTCTGCGGGATCGGCTCGGTCTCCCCGCGGCCGCGGGCGGAGGCGTTGCGCCAGCGGGCCAGCTCCCAGACCAGCGTCTTGGGCACGTCCTTGATCGGGGCGAACCCGCCGGCCGAGTCGCCGTAGAGGGTGGAGTAGCCGACCGCGACCTCGCTCTTGTTGCCCGTGGTCAACAGCAGGTGCCCGAACTGGTTGGACAACCCCATGAGCAGGGTGCCGCGCACGCGGGCCTGCAGGTTCTCCGCCGCGACTCCGCTGAGCTGCACCGAGCCGTGGTAGGCGTCCACCATCGGCGCGATCGGCACGACGGAGTAGTGCAGGCCGGTCCGCTCGGCGAGGTCCTGGGCGTCGGCCAGCGAGTGCTCGCTGGAGTACGTCGACGGCAGCCCGACGCCGTACACGCGGTCGGGTCCCAGCGCGTCGACGGCGAGGGCGGCGCAGACGGCCGAGTCGATGCCGCCGGACAGGCCCAGGACGACCGAGGGCATGCCGTTCTTGTCGATGAAGTCCCGCAGGCCCAGGACCAGCGCCCGCCAGACCTCCTCGCAGTCCTCCAGCGGCTCGGCGATCGACGGCGGCCGGGTGTCGAACGGCGGCGCCGGCTCCTCGGACAGGACGTGCCGGGTCACGGTCATCGGCCCGATCCGGCCCTCCCGGCGCTCGGACACCGACGACGGGTCGATGGTGAGGTCGGCGGTGAGCAGGTGCTCGACGAACTGCGGCGCCCGGCCGAGCAGCTCGCCGTCCGGCGCGACGGCCATCGAGTCGCCGTCGAAGACCAGCTCGTCCTGGCCACCCACCTGGTTGCAGTAGACGACCGTGGCCCGGGCCTCGGCGGCGCGCCGGCGGACCAGCGGCAGCCGCAGGTCGTCCTTGGCCCGCTCGTAGGGCGAGGCGTTGGGGGAGACGACGAGGTCCACCCCGGCCTGCCCGGCCACGCCGCACGGGCCGCCCTCGACCCAGAGGTCCTCGCAGACGGTCAGCGCGACGTCGACTCCGTGCAGCCGAACGACCGGCAGGTCGGTGCCCGGCACGAAGTAGCGGGCCTCGTCGAAGACCCCGTAGTTGGGCAGGTGCCGCTTGTAGTAGCGGACGACGACCTCGCCGCCGTAGAGGAGCGCGGCCGCGTTGCGCGGAGCGCCGTGCCGCGGGTTGGCGTCGCCCGGGCGGTCGTCGGCGGGCATCGACTCGGTCGGGGCGGGACCGGTGCCCTCGGTGTGGGCCAGGTAGCCCACGACGACGGCGGTGCCGCCCAGGCCCTGGTCGGCGAGGGAGGCGGCGAGGTCGACGAGTGCGTGCTCGCTGGCCCGGGCGAACGACTCCCGGAGCACGAGGTCCTCGGGCGGGTACCCGGTCAGCGTCATCTCCGGGAAGACGACGAGGTGGGCGGCGGCCTCGGCGGCCTTCGCCGTCCAGCGGGTCACCAGGTCGGCGTTGCCGGGGATGTCGCCGACGCGGGTGTCGACCTGGGCGAGGGCCACCCGGAGCTGTACCGGCGCGGATGCGGTCACGCCGTCCATCCTCGCCGTCCGGCGGCCGCCCCGGCCACGCGGGGCCGGGCGAGGGCGGCGCCGGTGGTCCTGGGGGTACGGGGGACAGCCGACTCCGCCCGCGGCGTCAGCGTGCCGACCAGCCGCCGTCGGAGGCGATCACCTGCCCGGTCACCCAGCCGGCCTCGTCGCTGACCAGGCGGCCCGGCCGTCGAGCGGCCGCCTCACCGGTCCAGCAGGGCGGCCAGTTGGTCGGCGTGGTCGCGCTGGTGCGCGGGGAGGAAGTCCAGGAGGTCGGCGAGGGTGAGCGGCCCGTCGATCTCGTGGACCCCGGCGCGGGACAGGTCCGCGGGGTCCAGGCCCGCGACGCTGTCGTACAACGCCGCCTGGGCCGCGCGCAGCTGCTCGGCCAGCTGCACCGGCGGAACGGCGCGGTAGCCGGCGACGCGTGCGGGCTCGTCGGGGACGAAGTCGGCCAGCAGCGGCTGCGGCTCGGTGCGCAGGCGGTAGATGCGCTCGGTGAACACCAGGGCGCTGTCGCGCAGGTGACCGGCGACCTCGCACGGGGTCCACGCCAGCTCCGACGCGTACGCGGGGAAGTGGCCGAGCGCGACCAGGCGGGCGCGCTCGCCGGCGGACAGGCGGGCGGACCAGCCCCCGCCGGCCACCGCACGGGCCACGAGCCGGTCGACGCGCGCCTGCTGGCGCGCCAGGGTGTCGGCGGCGGCGACCCGGTCCCGTACGGCAGTCATGGCGAGGAGCCTGGCGGATCCGGGGAGGGGTGACCAGGGCCGGTGTCCCCCGGCCGGGGTGTGGTCCTCGTCTCACTCGCCCCGCAGGATGCTGCCCTCCAGGGATCGCACCAGCTCCACGATCGGCGCCGGGGCGGTCCGCGGGGAACCGGCGGCGAACGGCGGCTGCGGGTCGTACTCCAGGCCCAGCTGGATGGCCCGGGCGGTGTCCTCCCCGGCGATCAGGCCGGCAAGCAGCAGGCCCATGTCGAGGCCGGCCGAGACGCCGGCCGCGGTCACGTACTTGCCGTCGACGACGACGCGTTCGGCGACGTGCTCGACGCCCCAGTCGGCGAGCTGGCCGGTCGCCAGCCAGTGAGTGGTCGCCCGGCGCCCGGTGAGCAGGCCGGCCGCGGCCAGCAGGAGTGCGCCGGTGCAGACCGACGTCGTCCAGGTGCTGCCGGCGTCCGCGGCGCGCAGCCACTCGTGCAGCGGCCCGTCGGCCATGTGCCGGGTCTGCCCCCACCCGCCCGGGACCAGCACGACGTCCGGCGCCGGGACCTCGGCGAGGGTGGCGTCGGCGGTGAGGGCGAGGCTGCCGACGTCGGTGCGCACCGGGCCGCGGCGCTCGCCGACGAACACGGTGGTCGCGCCGGGCACCCTGCTCAGCGCCTCGTAGGGCCCGACGACGTCGAGCGCGGTGAGGTGGTCGAACAGCAGGACGGCGATCTGCACGGCAACTCCTCGGGTCGGTGCTGTTCCCGCGACCGTAGGGAGGTCTCCGGCCCCCGGACCACCGGCTTCCGCCGCCGCGACGGCGGCGCGCAGCGCTGGGCAGAGTGCTGGCGGCGCCACCTCGCCGAGCACGGCGGGGACCTCTTTCGCGAACGGAATTGAGTCCTAGAATCTCCGGCATGACGGGCGACCGCAGTGCGCAGGTGGCCGCGGTCGCGGCGCTGGCCGAGCCGACCCGGCGACGGCTCTACGACCACGTCGTCCGGCAGGCCGCCCCGGTGAGCCGGGACGACGCGGCCGGCGCCCTGGGCGTCCCGCGCCCGACGACCGCCTTCCACCTGGACCGGCTCGTGGCCGACGGGCTGCTCGAGGTGCACTTCGAGCGGCGGACCGGGCGCAGCGGCCCCGGCGCGGGCCGCCCGGCCAAGCTGTACCGGCGGGCCGGCTGCGCGGTCGAGGTCTCCTTCCCCGAGCGGCGCTACGACCTCGCCGGCGACCTGCTGGCCGGGGCCCTCGAGCAGGCGGAGGACACCGGCGCGTCACCGCGGTCGGTGCTGGGCGCGCGCGCCCGCGCCCGGGGGCGCGAGCTCGGCGCCGCGGCGCGCGAGGGGGCCGCGCCGCGGGAGGCGGTGGTGGCGGCACTGGAGGGCGCCGGCTTCGAGCCGCGGGCCGAGGACGGCGTCGCGCTGGCCAACTGCCCCTTCCACGCGCTGGTCACCGCCCACACCGAGCTGGTCTGCGGCATGAACCTGCACCTGCTGGAGGGGGTCCTCGAGGCCGTGCCCGACACCGGGTGGGTGGCCCGCCTGGCGCCCGCCGCGGGCCGGTGCTGCGTCCGCCTCGAGCCGGCGGAGGCGCCGTAGCCCCGGGGTGTTGACACGGGTGTAGCCCGGGTCTCTACTTCTAACCATTGCTGGTTTTAGAAGGGGGCATCCGACATGACGGTCCACCTCACCCGGTCCCGGCCCACCGCGGCCACCCCGGCCGGCGCGGAGCCGCAGCGGTGACCGCCCCGGAGGCCGTGACCCCCCGGCCGGCGCCCGCGCACCTGCGCGTCGTCCGCCGGCCCGAGGCCGTCGACCTGCCCGCCGCGCAGGACGCCGTCGCGGCCCTGCTCCGGGCCCTGGGCCGAGACCCGGCCACCCCGCACCTCGCCGACACCCCACGGCGGGTGGCCGAGTCCTTCGCCGAGCTGCTCACCTGCCCACCGTTCGACCTGACCACCTTCCCCAACGAGGGCTACGACGAGCTGGTCATCGCCAAGGACATCCCCGTCCGGTCCCTGTGCGAGCACCACCTCCTGCCGTTCTCCGGGGTGGCCCACATCGGCTACCTGCCCGCCGGGCGGATCCTCGGGCTGTCGAAGCTCGCGCGGGTGCTCGAGCTGTTCGCCCGCGAGCTGCAGGTGCAGGAACGGCTGACCCAGCAGGTCGCCGACTGGCTGCAGGAGCACCTGGCCCCCCGCGGGATCGGCGTGGTCGTCGAGGCCGAGCACCTGTGCATGTCCCTGCGGGGCGTCCGGGCGCCCGGCTCCCGCACCGTCACCTCGGCGCTGCACGGCGTCCTCCGGGACGACGCGCGCTCCCGCGCCGAGTTCTTCGCCCTGACCGGCACCACCGCCTGAACCCGGAGGCCACCATGCCCGCTGCGGACCCGTTCGTGATCGTCGGCGCCGGACTGGCCGGCGCCAAGGCCGCCGAGGCCCTCCGCGCCGAGGGCTTCGACGGGCCGGTCGTCCTCGTCGGTGACGAGCCCGAGCTGCCCTACGAGCGGCCGCCGCTGTCGAAGGGCTACCTGCTCGGCACCGTCGAGCGGGAGGAGGCCCGCGTCCACGACGAGGGCTGGTACGCCGAGCACGACGTCGACCTGCGCACCGGCGTCCGGGCCACCGGGCTCGACCCGGCCGGGCACCGGGTGGAGCTCGCGACGGGGGAGTCCGTGCGCTACGGCAGCCTGCTCCTCGCCACCGGCTCCGCGCCGCGCCGGCTGCCGGTGCCGGGCGCCGACCTCGACGGGGTCCGGTACCTGCGCACCCTCGCCGATGCCGACCGGCTGCGGGCCGACCTCACCGGGGGCGGACGGCGGGTCGTGGTGGTCGGAGCCGGCTGGATCGGCATGGAGGCGGCGGCCGCGGCACGGACGCTGGGCAACGAGGTCACCGTCGTCGAGCCCCAGCCTGCTCCGCTGCTGGGGGTCCTGGGCCGGGAGCTCGGCGGGGTCTTCGCCCAGCTGCACCGCGACCACGGCGTGGACCTGTTCACCTCCACCACCGTGCGCGAGCTCCGGGGGACCGGTGGACGGGTGAGCGCGGTGGCTACCGACCGGCACGCCGGGCTGCCGGCCGACCTGGTCGTGGTCGGCGTCGGCGTGACGCCCAACGCGGAGCTGGCCGCCACCGCCGGCCTCGAGGTGCAGAACGGGGTCGTGACCGACGCGACGCTCCGGACGTCCGCGCCCGGCGTCTGCGCGGCGGGCGACGTGGCCGCCGCCTTCTCCCCGCTCTTCGGCCGGCACCTGCGGGTGGAGCACTGGGCCAACGCCCTGCACGGCGGGCCCGCCGCCGCCCGGGCCATGCTCGGGCAGGAGGTGCTGCACGACCGGGTGCCCTACTTCTTCACCGACCAGTACGACTGGGGCATGGAGTACTCCGGGGTCGCCTCCCCGGACGACACCGTGGTCTGCCGGGGGGACGTCGAGGGCGGCGCCTTCCTGGCGTTCTGGCTCTCCGGCGGGCGGGTGACCGCCGGGATGAACGTCAACGTCTGGGACGTCACCGAGCCGGTCCAGGCGCTGATCCGGTCCCGCCGGCCGGTGGACCCCGCCCGGCTGGCCGACGCCGACGTGCCGCTGGAGGAGCTGGTCGGGACGGGGTGACACGACACGGCACGACTCGCGCCCGGCCCTCGTGTGCCCGGCGGCCCGAGAGGGCAGGCTGGGCACGACGTCACACCCCGGAAACGACTGGACGCGATCATGCCGAGCATGGACCGACAGCAGGAGTTCGTCCTGCGCACCCTGGAAGAGCGCGACATCCGCTTCGTGCGGCTGTGGTTCACCGACGTCTCCGGGTACCTCAAGGCGGTGGCCGTCGCGCCGGCCGAGATCGAGGCGGCGTTCGCCGAGGGGATCGGCTTCGACGGGTCGGCGATCGAGGGGTTCGCCCGCGTCTACGAGTCCGACATGCTGGCCAAGCCCGACCCGGGCACCTTCCAGGTGATGCCGGCCGCCAAGGGCGAGCCCAGTGACACCGCGCGGATGTTCTGCGACCTCACGCTGCCCGACGGCTCGCCGTCCTGGGCCGACCCCCGGCACGTGCTGCGCCGGACGCTGTCGAAGGCCGCCGACATGGGCTTCACCTTCTACACCCACCCCGAGGTCGAGTTCTTCCTGCTCGAGGACCTCCCCACCGACGGCAGCCCCCCGCGGCCGGCCGACAACGGCGGGTACTTCGACCTGTCGACGCACAACGTGGCGCACGACTTCCGGCGCGAGGCGGTCTTCGCGCTGGAGGCCATGGGCATCTCCGTGGAGTTCAGCCACCACGAGGTCGCCCCCGGACAGCAGGAGATCGACCTGCGCTACGCCGACGCCCTGTCGATGGCCGACAACATCATGACGCTGCGGCACGTCGTCCGTGAGGTGGCGTTGGCCCAGGGCGTGCACGCCACCTTCATGCCCAAGCCCTTCACCGATCTCGCCGGCTCGGCGATGCACACCCACCTGTCGCTGTTCGAGGGCGACCGGAACGCCTTCCACGACCCGGCCGACCCGATGAAGCTGTCGACCACCGGGAAGCAGTTCATCGCCGGCCTGCTCACCCACGCCAAGGAGTACACCGCCGTCACCAACCAGACGGTGAACTCCTACCGGCGGCTGCTGGCCGGCACCGAGGCGCCGACCGCCGCCACCTGGGGCCGCGCCAACCGCTCGGCGCTGGTGCGGTTGCCCTCGTACAAGCCCAGCAAGGCCCAGTCGGCGCGGGTGGAGGTGCGCTCGCCGGACTCCGCGTGCAACCCCTACCTGACCTTCGCCATCCTGCTGGCGGCCGGGCTGCGCGGCATCGAGAAGGGCTACGAGCTGCCGCCGGAGGCCGAGGACGACGTCTGGTCGCTCACCGACACCGAGCGGCGGGCCGCCGGGTACGAGGACCTCCCGGTGTCCCTCGGCGAGGCGCTCAGCGCGATGCAGGGCAGCGAGCTGGTCGCCGAGACCCTGGGTGAGCACGTGTTCCAGTTCTTCCTGCGCAACAAGTGGGCGGAGTTCGGGGCCTACCGGCAGCACGTGACCCCGTGGGAGCTGTCCCGCTACCTCCCCGGTCTGTAGCCCGCCCTGCGTCCGTCGGTTTCCGCGGAAACCGACGGTGGTGGGGGGCCGGGCCGCGGCCCAACTACGCTCGACGGGTGGCCCGCCTGCTCGTCGTCGTCCCGCACGAGACCGATCCGCCGGCCCGCCTGGGGGCGTGGCTGGCGCAGGCCGGGCTGGACCTCGACGAGCGGCACCTCGGCACCGGGGACGACCTCCCGCAGACGCTCGAGGGCTGCGACGGGCTGCTGGTCCTCGGCGGCCCGCAGTCCGCGCTGGACGACGAGCGCACCAGCCCGGAGCTGGTCGGGGTGCGCCGGCTCCTGGCCGAGGCGCTGCGCGACGACGTCCCCACGCTGGCGGTCTGCCTGGGCGCCCAGCTGCTCGCCGATGTCGGCGGCGGCCGGGTGCGGGAGGGGATCGACGGCCCGGAGGTCGGGGCGCTGCTGGTCGCGAAGCGCGACGCCGCGGACCGCGACCCCCTGTTCCGCCCGCTGCCCCTCGCGCCCGATGTGATCCAGTTCCACCACGACGAGATCTCGGAGCTGCCGACCGGCGCCACCCTGCTGGCGAGCAGCCCGATGTACGCGCACCAGGCCTTCCGCGTCGGGCAGCACGTCTACGGCCTGCAGTTCCACATCGAGACGACGCCGGAGATCGTCGAGGAGTGGGCCGAGCGGGACACCGTCGGTGTGGCCGCCAGCCCGTTCGACCGGGAGACCATCAGCGCCCGCGCGGCCGCGGTGCACCCCGACCTCGAGGAGGTCTGGGCGCCGTTCGCCGGCCGCTTCGCCGACCTGGTGCGCAGCCGCGCCCGCACGGCGGCCTGACCCCGTGACCGCGGGCGACGCCACGGAGGTCCCGCGCCGGGCGGTGGTCCGGCTGGTGCGGTTCGGGTTCCTGGACGGCGAACGGGCCGCGCGGCTGCTCGCCGATCCGGCCATGGGCCTGTGGGACCTCGAGCGCAACGAGCCCGCCGACCCCGAGGCCGGTCCCGTGGTGTCCGCGCTGGCCCGCACCGGCGACCCCGACCTCGCGGTGCGCTCGCTGCGCCGGCTGGTGGAGTCCCTCGACCGGGACGACCCCTCCGGCGGGTCGGCCGCGGCGCTCCTGGCCCGGCTGCGCGGCTCGGCGCCGCTGCGGGCCCGGCTGCTGGCCGTCCTCGGCGCCAGCTCCGGCCTGGCCGACCACCTGGCCGCCCACCCCGGCGACTGGACCGCCCTCGACTCCGACGGCCGCGGCTTCGCCCGGCCCGCCGCGCACGCGCTGGAGCGGCAGCTGCTCGTCGCCGTCGGCGCCGACCCCGACGACCCGCCGTGGGGCGTCCGCCTGGGCAAGGCCGCGCCCGACGCCGGCTCGCAGCGGGTGGCGGCCCTGCGGCAGGCCTACCGGCGGGCGATCCTCTCCCTCGCCGGGCGGGACCTCGGGGAGAGCCTCGCCGCGGAGGACGTCGCCGCGGAGCTGGCCGACATCGCCGCCGGGGTCCTCACCGCCGGGCTGGCGCTGGCCGTCGCCGAGCAGCCGGCCGACGCCGCGGCCTGCCGCCTGGCGGTCATCGCGCTGGGCAAGACCGGCGGGCGCGAGCTCAACTACGTGAGCGACGTCGACGTCGTCTTCGTGGCCGAGCCGGTCGACCCCAGCGAGGCGGAGGCACCGGCGGTCAGGAGCGCCACCCGGGTGGCCGCGGCGCTCATGCGGATCTGCCGCGAGGCCGCGTGGGAGGTCGACGCGGCGCTGCGCCCCGAGGGGAAGGCCGGCGCGCTGGTGCGCACCCTCGCTGGGCACGCCGCCTACTACCGGCAGTGGGCGAGCACCTGGGAGTTCCAGGCGCTGCTCAAGATGCGTCCGGTCGCGGGCGACCCCGACCTCGGCCGCAGCTACGTCGAGGAGCTGTGGCCGCTGGTCTGGCAGGCGGGGGACCGCCCCGGCTTCGTCGCCGAGGTGCAGGCGATGCGCCGGCGGGTGGTGGACAACATCCCCGCGGCCCAGGCCGAGCGCGAGCTCAAGCTGGGCCGCGGTGGCCTGCGCGACGTCGAGTTCGCCGTCCAGCTGCTGCAGCTGGTGCACGGGCGGGTCGACCCCTCGCTGCGGGTCGGCGGCACGGTGCCGGCCCTCATGGCGCTGTCGGCCGGGGGCTACATCGGGCGCGACGACGCCGCGACCCTCATCGCCTCCTACCGCTTCCTGCGCACGGTCGAGCACCGGCTGCAGCTGCTGCGGTTGCGCCGCACCCACCTGCTGCCCACCGACGAGCAGCAGCTGCGCTGGCTGGCCCGCTCGCTGGGCTACAAGCCCGACGCCCGCGGGGACGCCGCCGACGTCCTGGACGCCGAGCTCTCCCTGCACACGCGTGAGGTGCGCCGGCTGCACGAGAAGCTCTTCTACCGCCCGCTGTTGTCGGCGGTGGCGAAGGTGCCGGCCGCGGCCGCCCAGCTGAGGTCCAAGGCCGCCGCCGACTGGCTGCGCGCCCTCGGCTTCGCCGACCCCGACGGCGCGCTGCGGCACATGGGCGCGCTCACCGGTGGGCTCTCCCGGTCGGCGTCGATGCAGAAGTACCTGCTGCCGGTGGTGCTGCAGACCCTCGCCGACTGCGCCGACCCCGACGCCGGCCTGCTGGCCTACCGCAAGGTCAGCGAGGCGCTGGGCGGCAACCAGTGGTACCTGCGGCTGCTGCGCGACGAGGGCCAGGTCGCCGAGCGGCTGGCCCAGCTGCTGGGGTCGAGCCAGTACGTCGCCGCGCTGCTCACCCGCACGCCGGAGGCGCTGCGGATCCTCGCCGACGACGCCGAGCTGGCACCGCGCAGCGCCGCCACGCTGGCCCGCGCGTGGCGGCAGGCCGCCGCGCGGGCGGCCGATCCGCAGGACGGGGTCCGGGTGCTGCGCGGGCTGCGCCGCAGCGAGCTGCTCCGCGTCGCCGCGGCCGACCTGCTCGGGATGCTCGACGTCGAGCAGGTCGGGCAGGCGCTCACCGACATCGCCGTGGCCACGCTGCAGGTCGGGCTGGACGCCGCGACCCGGGCGCACGCGGCGGAGGCCGGCTTGGACCCGGCCGACCTCCCCACCGACCTCGCGGTCATCGGGATGGGCCGTCTCGGCGGCGGCGAGATGGGGTACGCCTCGGACGCCGACGTGCTGTTCGTGCACCGTCCCCGCCCGGGCGCGGACGAGTCCCGGGCCACGGCCACCGCCAACGCCGTCGCGCACACGCTGCGCCGGCTGCTCGGCGAGCCGGCACCCGACCCGGCGTTCGAGGTGGACGCCGACCTGCGCCCGGAGGGCCGGCAGGGCGCGCTGGTCCGCAGCCTGGACGCCTACCGCTCGTACTACGAGCGGTGGGTGTCGGTGTGGGAGGTGCAGGCGCTGCTGCGCGCCGTCCCGGTCGCCGGGGACGAGGAGCTGGGCCGCGCGTTCGTGCAGCTGATCGACCCGATCCGGTACCCCGACGGCGGGATCGGCGCCGAGCAGGTCGCCGAGATCCGCCGGATCAAGGCGCGGGTGGAGCGGGAGCGGCTGCCGCGCGGCGCCGACCCCGCGACCCACACCAAGCTGGGCCGAGGCGGGCTGGCCGACGTCGAGTGGACCGTCCAGCTGCTGCAGCTGCAGCACGCCGCCGAGCTGCCCGCGCTGCGGGTGCCCTCGACGACCGGGGCGCTGGCCGCGCTGCGCGCCGCGGACCTGCTCGACGCCGACCAGGCCGGGGCGCTGCAGATGGCCTGGGAGCTGGCCACCCGCGCGCGCAACGCGGTGTTCCTCGTCCGCGGTCGGCCCAGCGACCAGCTGCCCCGCCCGGGCACCGAGCTGGCCGGGGTGGCCCGGGCCAGCGGCTACGGCCGCGACACCGATCCCGGACGGTTCCTCGACGACTACGGCCGGACCACCCGCCACGCCCGGTCGGTCGTGGAGCAGCTCTTCTACGGGCAGCCCGCGACGGGCTGAGCGGGGGCCGGCCCTGGCGTGTCGCCCGGCGGCCGGAGGAGCCTGGTCGCGGTCCGCACCGCGGTCGGGCGGGTACCGGCGCGGGGGCGCGGTTGCGGGTGGGCGGGAGGAGCCCCGTTGTCCGCCACCCTGTCCCGGTCCCTGTTCGCGGAGTTCCTCGGGACCGCGCTGCTGGTCTTCGTCGCCGTCGGCTCGGCCGTCGCCGGGATCGACGCCATGGGTCCCACAGGCGTCGCACTGGCCTTCGGGCTGGTGCTGCTCGCCCTGGCCTACGCCATCGGCCCCGTCTCCGGCTGCCACATCAACCCGGCGGTCACCCTCGGCGTCCTGCTCTCCCGCGGGATGACGCTGCAGGATGCCGTCGGCTACTGGGTCGCCCAGTTCGCCGGCGGCATCGTCGGTGCCGCCCTGCTGCAGTTGCTGACCAGCGACTTCGGTGGGATGACCGACCAGACCGGGGCGCTCGGCAGCAACGACTTCGGTACCACGATCAGCGGCGGCGGTGCCTTCGTGCTCGAGGTGCTGCTCACTTTCGCCTTCGTGTTCGTCATCCTGCTGGTGACCGGCACAGCGGCCGCGCCGGGCTTCGCCGGGCTGGCGATCGGGCTGGCCCTGACCGCCGTCCACCTGGTCGGCATCCCGCTCACCGGCACCTCGGTGAACCCGGCCCGCTCGCTGGGCCCGGCGCTGTTCGCGGGGGGCGGCCCGCTGGCCCACGTGTGGCTGTTCATCGTCGCCCCGCTGGTGGGCGCGGCGCTGGCCGTCCTCGTCGCCCGGGTGATCAGCGTGCCGCTGGCACCGGACGCGGCCGAGCCGGCCGGCGCCGCCGCGGTGGACCGGACCGGGGTGGACCGGACCGGGGTGGAGGTGCCGCCGGAGACGCCCGCGCCCCGGGCGGCCGGCGCGGGGGAGCGGGCCGAGCCCGGGCGCCGCGGCTGACGCCGCCCCCTGGCCCCCGATGGGGGGACCGGGGTGTGACGGCGGTCCGGGCGGGGCAGGGGGACGGCGTGTCGCGACCCCTCCCCGCCCGGACCGGCCCGCCGGACGACGACGCTGCGCGCCCGGGCGCGGGCGCCGGCGCGACGATCACCCCGTACCGGGACGGGCCGTTG